>DASZJN010000091.1:0-8856 GCA_035948045.1 Acidimicrobiales bacterium
CATCTCGGGTCCGCCAGTCGAGGAGCTCGCCCAGTTTGCGGGCCAGTGCCGGGACGTCGTCGGGAGGGACGAGGAACCTGGCGAAGTCGCCGGTGAGAATCTCGGGAATGCCCCCGATCGAGGATGCGATCACCGGTCGACCGGTGGACAGCGCCTCGATGACCACCCGCCCGAACGGCTCGGCGTAGACGGAAGGGACCACCACCACGTCGGCGGCGTGCAACGGCCCCACCACGTCGGAGCGCATGGGCAGCAGGTGGATCCGCACGTCAGGCGCCGCTTCCGTCAACTGTCGGGCAAACGCCTCATCGGGCTGCGGCCCGACGATGAGCAACTCGACGGGCCGCCCCCCGCCGCCGAGGCCCGAGACGGCCTTGACCAGGACATCGACCCCCTTCTCGGGGGCGACGCGCCCGAAGAACAGGATGATGAACGGCCCGTCCGACAGCCCGAGGCCGGCGCGTGCGGTTCGCATCTCGTCCGGGCCTCCAAAGGGGTACTCGTCGACATCGATGCCGTTGTGGACCACGTCGATCCGGTCGGGGTCCCCGCCCAAGGCCACGAACTGGTCGCGGACAAAGTGCGACACGCACAGGAACCGGGCCGTGAACCGCCCGAGGATGCGGTTGACCGCGGGCTTCTCGAGGCCGATGAGCCCGTGCAGGTGGCAGACGACCGGGGCCCGGGCCAGCGTCCCCGTGGCCAATGCCCAGGGCAGCGGCCTGAATCGGTTGAGGTAGATCACGTCAGGGTGGGTGCGGACCCCGGCGCGGACGGCCGGCACCAGCTTGGGTGCGTCCCGGAGCACATGGTGGACGCCGAGGTCCAGGGACGGCACCGCTTGGACGGAATCACAGAACTCGGCATAGCGCGGGCGGAAGTCGCCGTCCTGGATGTAGAGGAGATCGAGACGGTGCCCCCGCCGGGCCAGCTCCCGGGTCACCTGCAAGGTCTGCACGGAGATCCCCGTGTTGGGGGTGAGGTCCGCCGTGTTGGCCAGGATTCTCATGGGCCGTCACCCCAACCGGGTTTGCTCTGCGGCCCGACCGTTCCCCATGTGTGACTTCTCCTCCTGTCGACGCCGATAACCCATGGGAATCGGGCGTTTGCCGGTCAGCCTACCCAAGGGCTCCGGGACCTCCCGACCGTGCTCGGAGGAGGGGGACCCGCTCAATGGCGGCGGGCAACGTGCCGATAGGTCGAGGGTGACACGGAACTGCCCGAAGGCCAGTCGACAGGTCGACGCCCCTAGGTTGCACCGCCTGTCCACGCCACGGACGGAAGCGGGACAGAAGCCATGAGCGCGGAGCCTGTGAGCACCTCGCTTGCCGGTCCCGGGCCATCTCGCCCGGAGGGCGCGACATGGGGTTGGAGGTGGGCGTCCCGGTGACCGCCGACCCCGTGTGGTTCGGACCGGCCGAGCGTCCGCTGGTCGGGTGGTTCCACGTCCCGGCCGGCGGGCGGGCGAGGTGCGGCGTGGTGTTGTGCCCCCCGATCGGGGACGAGGAGCGGCGTGTCTACCTGACCTATCGCAAGTTGGCCGAGTCGCTCGCCTCGGCGGGTCTCGCCGTGCTCAGGTTCTCGTACGACGGCAGCGGTGACTCGGCCGGGACCCTCGACGACCCCGACCGGATCGAGGCCTGGACTTCGAGCATTGCGCACGCGGTCGAGGCGGTGCGCGCCGCCGGTGTCGAGCAGGTGGCGGCCGTCGGCATGCGCCTCGGGGCCACGCTGGTGACCCGGGCAGCCGGCGCCATGGACCGCCCCCTGGCGGCCATCGTGCTGTGGGACCCCTGCGTGACCGGACGGGAGTTCCTCCGCCACCAGCAGATCCTGCTCTCGACGATCCCCGGCCAGCCGGCCGGCGACGAGGACGGCGTGGACACCCCCGGGTACCACTTCTCGGCGGGACTGGCGGACGAGCTTCGCCACCTGGAGATCACGCCGGTGGCAACGCCGGCGACACGCACCCTCATCCTGGCCCGGCCCGACCGGCCGGCCCCGGGCCGGCTGGATCGTGCGCTGGGATCGGGACATGCCGACCACCTCGACGCCGTGGGCCAGGGCGAGCTCCTCGACGTTCCGCCGCTCAGCGCCGTCATCCCCTGGGAGACCATCGGGCAGATCACGACCTGGCTGTCCGAGGTGGCGGGTCCGACGGGGGAACGGGTCACCGTTCCCCGGGCAGACGAGGCGATCGTGGGCACCGACCTGCGGGGCCTGCCGGTCCGCGAGCGAGCGGTCCGTCTGGGGGAGATCGGGCTCTTCGCCATCACCACCGAGCCGGACGGGGGCGGGAGCGGCCCGTGGATGATGTTCCTCAACGTCGCCACCGAGCACCACATCGGGCCCGGACGCCTGTGGGTCGACCTGGCCCGCCAATGGGCGCGCCATGGCATCCGGTCGGTCCGCTTCGACGTCAGCGGTGTCGGGGACAGCCCCGTCCATCCGGGGCAGACGGAGAGCGTCACCTACGCGCCCGAGTTGTTGGACGACCTCCCGGAGCTCGCTTCGGGGGTGTCACCCGGTGATCCCTCGGACACCGTCTTCATCGGTCTCTGCTCTGGTGGCTACGGCGCGCTCGAGGCCGCCATGTCCCTCGGCGCTCGCGGTGCCTACGTGTTCAATCCGGCTCTGTCGTCGGAGAGCATGAACAAGGCGTCCAAGGAGGCCGACCCCCGGCGCCGCGCCTTCCGGCCCCTCCCGGTCCCCTTGGTCAGGCTGGCCGAGAGGCACGGTCGGACGGCGTGGTGGATCTGGCGCACCTACCGGCAGTTAGCGGTCTGGCAGGCCCCGATGGCAGTCCCCGCGGCGGCGGTGCGGTCAGGCCTGGATGTGTTCCTCATCTGCAGCGTCGCTGACACCCAGCCGCTCCGGGAGGTGCTGTTCTGGCGCGTCTTGGGCGAACGGCGCTTGCGGCGCACCGGTCGCTTCGAGCTGGCCGTGGTCCCGGACATGGACCACGTGCTGCTCTTCGGTCAGGGTCGCCGGGCCGCGGCGCGGCTGCTCACCCAGCGGGTCTTGGAGCGCTTCGGCCCCCGGGACGTGCCCTTGGCCGATGGCGGGGAGCCGGAGCCGGTGGCCAGCGGTGGGGAGATGGCAGCCCCGAGGATCGCGGCCGTGGCTGTCAGTCGCGACCGTACCGCACCAGACGTTCGATCCTCCAGGTGACCTGCGGAGGCACCAGCACGTAGGCCTGGTCCCGGCGTCGGGCGAGCAGGGGAAACCCTTCGCGAACGGTGTCGTAGGCGATGCGGACGTGTCGACGCCGGATCGAACCCCACACCGCATTCTGGATGGTCCAGCGATAGTCGGGGCCGTAGTCGGCGAGATTCCGATGGGGAGGCACCGGACGGGATTGATCGGCCCAGACCTTCCTGATGGCCCGCACCGTCATCAAGCCGTTGGTCGGATTGGCGCTGGTGTTGTTGCCGGGGTGGATGCGCACGAACGACAGCCGGGCATCGAGGTAGTGCCACTCGGTGTAGCGGGCCACGTTGATGAACATCACCCAGTCGGCCCCGCAGGTGTACCCGACGGGGAAGGCGCCGGCGCGGAGCAACATATCGCGCCGCACCGTGGTGCCGCTGATGTTGCCCCGGTTGCGCTCGAGCAGCAGCTCGAAGCTTCGGCCGTTGATATCGAGGTAGGACATGTCCGTCTTCGGCTCAGCCCGGCTGGCGGCGTCCAGGCAACCGGCGAGATCGCTGGCCACCAACTCGACGCCGTCAGCAGGCTCGGAGGCGAACGTCCACGACGAGGCGGTCACCGCTTCGCATTCGGGCCGGGCGGCCAGGAACTCGGCGGTGAGCCGCAGCCGGTCCGGGTGCCAGAGGTCGTCGTCATCGAGGAAGCACACCCACTCGGCGTCGGCGGCGGCGATCCCCGTGTTGCGGGCCACCGACTCGCCCCCGTGGGGTTGCTCGATGACCCGGACCGGGGCCCGACTGAGCTCGTCGGGAATCGAGCTGCCCGGGCCGTCACACACCACGATCACCTCTGAGGGAGGGTGGGTCTGGGCCAGCACGCTCTTGATGGCCTCCGCCAGGTAGGCCGGTCGCCGGTAGGTCGGAATCACCACCGCGAAGTCGGTCACGTCGGCAGGATAACCGTGGCCGACATGGCGTCCCGACGCCGGGCCGCCATGACCCACCGATCAGGCGCCGGCGGTGATGTCACGGAGGAACGCCACCACCTCGGAGCGGTCCACGGTGCGCTTCATCGGCGGCACCCGGGTCAGTAACGCACCCCGGTAGCGGGCGGTGGCCAAGCGGCTGTCGAGCACCGCCACCACGCCCCGGTCGGTGGCCGATCGGATCAGTCGACCCGCCCCCTGGGCCAGGAGGGTTCCCGCCCGGGGGAGGTCGACGGCGTTGAAGGCCCCGGATCCGGCCCGGTCACGCCTGGCCTGGAGCACCGGGTCATCGGGGCGGGGAAACGGGATCCGGTCGATCGTCACCATGCTGAGCGTGCGCCCGGGGAGGTCCACCCCCTGCCAGAACCCGAGTGTGGCGAACAGGCAGGTGGCCTCGTCGTCCCGGAACGCCTCGACCAGCGCCGGCTTGGGCAGGTCCGACTGGGCCAGCACCGGGAAAGGGAGTCGGGGGCGCAGCGCCTCCACGGCGGCGTTCATCGCCCTCCAACTGGTGAACAGGGCCAGGGTGCGACCGCCGGCCGCGTTGATCAGGATCTCGAGCTCGTCATGGAGCGCAGGCTCGGACTCGGATCGCCGGCGGTCGGGCAGGGACTGCGCCACGTACAGCAGGGCGTGATGGCGATAGTCGAAGGGGCTTCCCACGTCGAGGGCGTCGCTGCTCTCGGGGGGAAGGCCCAACCGGTCGGCCAGGCCCAGCGGGACCGTCGCCGACGTGAGCACTCCGGTCACGGTGCCCCACAACCGCTCCGAGAGCAGCGGCCCGACGTCGATGGGCGAGATCCGCAGGCTCGGGGACCGGGCCCCGCCGTCCACCCACGCCACTTCGCCATCGGTGAGCGTGGCGAACCGGGCCAGGTCGGTAGCCAGGTGCCCGGCGGCCAGGAGGGCGCGGTCCCGCCGGGCCCGGGCCGAGGGGGGCCCGTCGTCGCCGGCCTCCCGCTCCGCCTGGCGGAGCTGGTCCACGACGCGGCCGACCCGGCCAGCGGCCAGGTCCAGCACCCGGCTCAGGTCAGGATCATCGGGCGACCGGACGGGCTCGGGGCGGGGGTGGGCCCGCCGGGTCCGGGGAGGAGGCTCTGCCAGTCCGAGCTCGAGGGCGGGCGGATCGACGTGGCTCTCGGGATCCTCCGCCGGCTGCGCAGGGCCGTCGTCCCCGCCCCGGGGTGGGCCGGCGGGTTTGCCGGTGGGACGGGGGATCTGCTGACCGACGAGGGGGCGGAGGGCTCGGTGGAGCAGCTCAGCCACATCGGACATGGCATCGATGGCGTCGACCGCCCCCGGTGTCCCGGCGTCCAGCAGCGTTCGTGCCGAGGCCGCCAGCGCCCGGAAGCGCCCCGGGCCGATCTCCACTCCGAGGCTGTCGGTCATCACCTCCTCGACCTCGTGGGCCTCGTCGAAGATGACCACCTCATGGGGTGGCAGCACGGCGCCGCCGCTGGCCAGGTGGGCGCCGTACAGGTGGGTGTTGACCACGACGACGTCTGCCTCGGCCGCCCGGGCCCGGGCGTGCTCGGCGAAGCAGTCACGACCCGACGGGCACCGAAACGCGCCGGGGCACTCGCGGGCAGAGGTCGAGACCATCGCCCAGGCGCGGAAGTGGGGTTCAAAATCGAGCTCGGCGCGATCCCCGGAGGTGGTGTCATCCGCCCATCGCACCAGCCGCTTGACCTGTTCCCCGAGCCGCCCGAGCTCGACCGGGTCGTCGGGCGCCCGGCCGTCGGCATCGCCGGCGGCGGTGAGCGTGTCATCGGCATCGGGCGGGTCCGCCGCGCCGGGTTGGAGCGAGAGCTGCTCGCCCCGACCACCGATTTCCGACACGCGCTGACGGCAGAGGTAGTTGCTCCGCCCCTTGAGCACGGCGAAGGAGAGGTGGCGGTCGAGGGCGCCGGCCACCATCGGGAGATCGCTGTGGGCCAACTGGTCCTGCAGGGCCTTGGTGGCAGTGGCTATCACGATGCTCTGATCGGACAGGGCCGCCGGTATCAGGTAGGCCAGCGACTTGCCGGTCCCGGTCCCGGCCTGTACCACGAGGTGTCGCTGCTCGGCGATGGACCGGCCCACGGCCACCGCCATCTCCTGCTGCCCCTGTCGGGATTCGCCGCCGCCGGGGAGCGCCGCCGCCACCTGGGCCAGGGTGGTGCCCACGTCGTCTGCCATCACCGGACCCTACCGGTGGCGCCGGACCGCTCCGGGCCGAGCCATGCCCGCGTCCCGGCGGCTCGGCGCGGCTGGATGGCTCAGTGCCACGCGATGGCCAACCCGACGGCGACCCCCAGGCCCACGGCGACGATCACGCCCCGGAGGATCGGGTCGGGAATGCGACGCCCGTAGCGCCCGCCCAGTTGGCCGCCGATGATCGAGCCGGCCGCGATCAGCCCGGCCACCGACCAGGAGATGTGGGTGGCGACGATGAAGAACAGGGCGGCCACGGCGTTGGCCGTGAGAGCGAGGGCGTTTTTGGTGCCGTTGAGGCGTTGGAGGTCGTCGTCGATGAAGATGGCCAACAGGGCGATGAGGACGACACCCTGGGCCGCCCCGAAGTAGCCGCCGTAGATACCGGTGAGAAAGACGCCGACCATCAGCGCGGCGCCGCCGTGGGCCCGGGGAGCGTGCCGCGTCTCGAGGGCCGCCCGTATCTGTGGCTGGAGCGCCATGAGCACCGACGCCAGGGCGATGAGCCCGGGGACGGCCGCCTTGAAGACGCTGTGGGGCAGGGCCAGCAGGAGGGCGGCGCCGACCACGGCTCCCAGCAGCGATGCCGACCCCAGTTGGACCAGACGGCCGCGCTGGCCGGTCAGCTCCCGCCGATAGGCCACCACAGCGCTGGCGTTGCCCGGTACCAGGCCCACGGTGTTGGACACGTTGGCCAGCACCGGTGGGTAGCCCAGGGCCACCAGGGTCGGGAAGGTGATCAGCGAACCGGATCCGACGATGACATTGACCGTTCCCGCCGCCAATCCGGCGGCGAAGATCGCCAGGGCATGCAGCGGGGGCATGGGGACGGTCTAGTGCCCGCAGGCCGCAGTGCTCAAAAAGGGGGCGACGGGGGTCGTCCGCCCCGGGGCGACGGGATGGGCCGGCAGGCACGGGCCCTACCACCCAGGCGATAGGTTCGCAGCGTGGAAGGTGACGCGGCAAGGGCTGACGACAGCGAGAGGCAGCTCCGCGCCACGGTGTCGGCGACCGATCTGGCCGGCGGCCCCATCCCCGGCCACGTGGCCTGCGTCATGGACGGGAACGGCCGGTGGGCCGCCCGCCGGGGGCTGCCCCGGACCGAGGGTCATGCCGCCGGCGAGGCCGCCCTGCTCGACGCCGTGGAGGGGGCGCTCGAACTTGGTATTCCCTGGATCACCATGTATGCCTTCTCGACCGAGAACTGGCGCCGCCCGGCCGACGAGGTGCGTTACCTGATGGGTTTCAACGAGAGCCTCCTGATGCGCCGGCGCGACGAGCTGCACGAGAAGGGGGTGCGCATCCGGTTCGCCGGTCGCCGCGACTGGCGGGTCCCCAAGCGGGTCCTCCGGCGCATGGACGAGTCGATCGACCTGACGGCGCGCAACCGCCGGTGCACCCTGACCATGGCGTTCAACTATGGCGGGCGGGCGGAGATCGTCGACGCCGTGCGCCAACTGGTCGACGAGGGGATCGTGGCGGCCAAGGTCACCGAGAAGGCCATCCGGTCGCGCCTCTACTTCCCCGATCAACCCGACCCGGACCTGGTCATCCGAACCTCGGGCGAGCACCGGATCTCCAACTTCCTGCTGTGGCAGCTGGCCTACAGCGAGCTGGTGTTCGACGAGGTCCTGTGGCCCGACTTCCGCCGGACCCACCTGTTCGAGGCGGTGCGCGACTTTCAGCAGCGCCAACGGCGCTACGGCGGCGTGCAGTGACGGCCGGCCGGGCCGGACGGCGCCGTCCGAGTACCCGCGGGAGCGACGACACCGGGGGGATGTGGATCGTCACCGGCCTGGTCCTCGGTGTGGTGGCCTACGCCGGCATCGTGCTCATGGCTGTCGCCGGGTTCACCGCGGTGCTGCCGCTGGTGGTGATCCCACCCGTGCTGGTCGCCCTCATCGGTGGCAACAACCTCCTCGGGGGAGGGCGCAGCCACGGCCGCTCACCGGGGCGCCCGGTGGGACAGGGTCGGGCCCCCCTATCCAGCGGTCCCAACGGAGCCGTCAGGCCGGACACCCTCCCCGCCTCGTCGGGTCAAGGGGGGCCGGCCACCCGGGGGGCCGAAGGGCCGAGCGGACCGCCATGACCCTGTTCCGCGACCGGGGCATGGTGTTGCGGACCATCCGTCTCGGTGAGGCGGATCGGATCGTCACGCTCATGACCGAGCAGCACGGCAAGGTGCGGGCGGTGGCCAAGGGTGTCCGGCGGACCAAGTCGAAGTTTGGCTCACGGCTCGAGCCGCTCAGCCACGTGGCCCTGCTCGGGTGGCAGGGCCGCGGCGACCTCGACACCATCAACCAGGTCGAGGTCATCGACACGTTCCGGGCGGTCCGCGAGGACCTCGACCGGATGTCGGTGGCCATGTCCATGCTCGAGGTGGTCGACCAGATCGGCCAGGAGCGCCACGGGAACCCCCGCCTCTACGAGATGCTGGTGCGGGCCATGACCGCCCTGGCCGAGCGCAACTCCCCCATGGTGGGGCCGGCCTTCTTCCTCAAGGTGCTGGCCCTCGAGGGATCGGCGCC
>DASZJN010000092.1:0-10579 GCA_035948045.1 Acidimicrobiales bacterium
TCTCCGCCCGCGAGCTGGTGGCTCGGGTTCATGCCATCTTGCGCCGCACCGCGGCGCCCGAGACGGCGGCCCCCGCCGTGGTCGAGCTGGGCAGCATCGAGGTCGACACGGGCCGGCGTGAGATCCGGCTGGGTGGCACGGTGGTCCCCTTGGCCACCCGAGAGTTCGACCTGTTGGCCTATCTGGCCGACAACATCGGGCTGGCCCTGTCCCGCCGGCAACTCCTCAACGGCGTATGGGGCGACGGCTGGTGCGGCGACGAACGAACCGTCGACGTCCACGTCCGCCAGCTGCGCAAGAAACTGGGGGACGACCTCCCGCTGGCCACGGTGTGGGGCGTCGGCTACCGACTGGGATGAGACGACGGCTCACCATCTCCATCCTGGTGCTCGTGGCGGTGACCCTGGCCGTGACTGCGGTCGGGAGTCTCTATCTGATCCGGCGGGCGGCGGTGAGCACCGGCCAACAACAGCTGTCGGTCCAGGCCCGCGCCATCTCCTCGACCATCTCCGACGGCTCGGTGACCAAGGCCGCCTTCACACGGCAGCTCCGGATCATCTCCGATGCCGGCGCCTTCGCCGGGATCAACGTCGTGAAGCTCTTTCCCAATGGATCCGTCGTCGGGGCATTGCCATCGAATCTCACCACCGCTCAGCTCGATGTTCCCAAGCTCCAGGCCGGGGGACAGACCACCGGCCACACCTCCTCGCTGCTGGTGTACTCAGCGGTTCCCACCCCGATCGCCAGGGTGACCGCCTACGTGCCGGTACTGGTCGTGACCCGCCAGGTCCACAATCCCGTCAGTGGCGTCCGGTACTTCGTGCTGTTGGGAGCCATCGCCCTGGTGGTGGCGGCACTGGTGTCCGCCGCCCTGGCCCGCCGTCTCACCCGTCCACTGCTGGCCGCGGTGGCCACCACCCGACGGATCGCGTCCGGAGATCTCGACGCCACCGTTCCGGTGCGGCCTCACGAGGATCCCGAATTCGCCCAGTTGGCTGAGGCGATCAACGCCATGGGAGCCAACTTGGTGCGGGCCAGGGACCAGGAGCGGCAATTCCTCCTCTCCGTCTCCCACGAGCTGCGGACTCCGTTGACCTCGATTCGTGGGTTCGCGGACGCCGTCATCGACGGAGCCACCGATGACCCCAAGGCAGCGGCCACGGTGATCAGCGCCGAGGCACGCCGCCTCCAACGGTTGGTCCAGGACCTCCTCGATCTCGCCCGACTGGATGCCCATCGATTCTCGTTCGACCTGCAGACGGTGGACTGCGCCGAGGTGGTCCGCCACGTGGTCGACGGGTTCCGTCCCCGGGCCCTGGAACTCGGAGTGGAGCTGGTCGCCGGTGGTCAGTCAGGTCAACCCCTGTGGGTGGACGCGGATGCGGACCGGCTGGGTCAGGTGGTGGCCAACCTGGTGGAGAACGCATCGTCCTTCGCCGAGCACCGGATCGACGTCGGCGTCGGAGAGGTGGGGGGCATGCCGACGGTCTGGGTGGTCGACGATGGTCCCGGGATACCGGCCGATCAATTGTCACAGGTATTCCAACGACACTTCGTCTCCGATCGGGTGAGCGGCCGGCGCATGGGCTCCGGCCTGGGCCTGGCCATCGTGGCCGAGTTGGCGGCGGCCATGGGGGCCTCCGTTCGGGCCGACTCGCCGGTGGCCGAGGGGCGGGGCACCAGAATGGTGGTGTGGTTCCCCCCTCGCCCCGGCCCCGCTGGACCACTGGCGCCCATGGCACCGTTGGTCGAATTGACCGAAGGAGTGGTGGGCGCTCCGACCTCGGTGCCGGCACGGAAGGGAGATGACCTCCGTGGATGATGTGATCCTCATCACCGGTGCCTCGGCCGGGATCGGCCGGGCGTGTGCAGACCGCATGCACTCCCGGGGCTGGAAGGTGATCGGGGCCAGTCGTCGGGGCACCTCCTCGGGAGGGTGGGTGCCGGTCGTGATGGACGTCGACAGTGACAGCTCGGTGGACACCGGGATCTCGATGCTTCTGTCCGAGCACAACCGGCTCGACGCGGTGGTGGCCTGCGCCGGATGGGGATTGGCCGGGGCGGTCGAGCAGACCCCCATCGCTGATGCCCGGGAGCAACTGGAGACCAACTTCTGGGGGGCGGTACGCGTGGTGCAGCGCGCCCTCCCCGTCATGCGTCGCCAACGGCACGGCCGGATCGTCCTGATCAGTTCCATCGGCGGGATCGTCGCCATTCCATTTCAGGCGTTCTACAGCGCCAGCAAGTTCGCCATGGAGGGATACGGCGAAGCGCTGGCCTACGAGGTGGCGCCCTTCAACGTCCATGTGACGCTGGTGGAGCCGGGCAACGTTCGCACCGAATTCACCGAGCGACGTCGAGACGTGGGGGCACCGACCGGCGACGATTCCTACGCCCGGGCGGTGACCAGGGCCATCGACGTCATGGCGACCGATGAAGCCAACGGGGTCCGGCCCGATCGGGTTGCCGCCGTGGTGCAAAAAGTCCTCGAAGCCTCGAATCCGCCCCGGCGGATCTCCGTCGGCAAGTTCGACGAGAGGATCGGCATCATGGCCAAGCGGATCATGCCCTATCGGCTCTTCGAACGGGCCGCCAAGGGCAGCCTCGGCGTCTGATCACCTGGAACCCCTGCCGGCACCCCAGCACGCTGGCGTTCCGAGGCTCATTGCCCCTGGTTGACATCGAGGGCCAAGAGGTCAGTGGCCAGGATAACGGAACCGTTGAAGTGGGCCTGGGCCTGATCGATCCACTCGTGTTCGGTGCCAGGCGCAGGCGGGGGCACGAGGTGGGTGAGCACGAGCGTTCCCACGCCGGCACGGGTGGCGGTCTGGGCGGCGTCAGCGACCGACGAGTGGTAGTCGAGCACATCGGTGAGCCGAGGAAGTCCGATCTGCTCGATCAGATCCCGTCGCACCACGGTATGGATGAGCACGTCGGCCCCGACGCACAGCTCGTCGAGAGCAGTGCACGGCACCGTGTCCCCGGCGACGACCACCGATTGCTCTCCTTCGTCGATGCGGAAGCCGACCGTCGGCCGCACCGGGGCATGATCGGTCGGAGAGGCCGTGACACGGACACCACCTTCATCCATGATGACTCCCCGTTCTACTTCTGTGACCGTTGACGAGGGTCGCCACCGCAAGTCCCCGTGATGGGCCAGGCGGTAGCCGATGTCAGGTTCGAGCATCGCCTCGGTGGCACGGAGCAGGTCGGCCGTCCCGACCGGACCGAACACCGGCAACGGGTTGGGCTGAAACGACATGGCCCAGCGCATCGTGAAGATGTCGTTGAGGTCCGTGATGTGGTCACTGTGCAGATGGGTCAGGAACAGGGCCTTGAATGCTCCCGCTCCCGACGCAACCGCGGCGGCCCGCATCAGGACGCCCCGCCCGCAGTCGAAGAGCAGGTCTCCGGCCGCCGTGCGGACCAGGGTCGACGGCCCGGCCCGAAGGGGGTCGGGCAGGGGGTTGCCACTGCCGAGGATGACTACCTGCATGAGGCACCCCATCTGCAACGTGCGAGGGGGCAGAACGCCGTTTGGGTGAAGCCGGGACGATGATCGATGCTGACAGTAGATCATATGGCAGAGAGTCTGTCATATTATCGCAACCAACCGGCTGGCGGGCACCGGCACGGGAACCGTTGCCGATACGGCATCGGAGAGAGCGGTCGTCGCCACCGATCTCCGGCCGTCAGCAGGGCGGCTTCTGTCAGAGGGCGATGCGCGACCAGTAGGACCCGTCCAACATGGCGGACAACGTGGCCCGGTGGACGATGAGGTCATCGATGTCATCGGGCATCTCGGCCTCGCCGAAGAAGATGGCCCGTTCGGAGACCCTCCGCATGATCGCCCCGTGGCGCATGGCGGCATAGGCGAGATACCAGGTGAGCTCCGCCGGCACCCGGCCAGAGGCCTTGGCGTAGGCCTCAGCCACGTCCACGGGCCGGAACATGTCGGGCAGTCCCGGTACGCCCAGTTGCGTGGCCAGGTCCTGGAAGAAGAGATGCAGGTAGCACATCCACCCGATGTCGACCTCCGGAGGGGCCACGCCCGCCATTTCCCAATCGAGGACGGCGACCACCTGCTGGTCGCGGAACATCATGTTGCCGATGCGGCTGTCGCCCCATGAGAGACGGTCTTCGCTCACCTCAGCGGGGAAGTTCTCGACCAACCAGGCAAAGCACTCGGCCAGCAGCGGGGAGGGGGCGTCCCGGACGACCCAGGCCTGGTACTCCCTCCAGTGGTTGAGGTGGCGCTCGAGCGAGCTCGAACCGGGCTGCCCGACCTCGAGAAACCCGAGATCGTGGTGGTCGGGAGCGATGGCGTGGATGCCGGACAGCGCCCCGATGGCCGACTCCTGCAGGGTCCGGCGCCCGGCCTCGGTCCCGTCGAAGACCCAGTTGTCGCCGAACGTGTACGGCATGACGTCGGGGGGTACCAGTCCGTCGACCCGGCCCATCACGAAGAAGGGGCCGCCCAGCACCCGCGGATCCGGTTCGTACCAGAGCGTCTCCGGGACCGGCACCGAGGTGTGCTCGTGCACGAGGCGCATGACCCGGAACTGCATGTCGAGGTCGTAGGTGGTGAAGACCGGGCAGGCTGTTGCCGGAGGTTCGATGCGGGCCACCAGTCGATGTCGGACGGACGTCCCGGCGTCGTCCCATCCCGCCGTGAACAGCAGGGTCTCCGACGACATCCCGTTGCTGGCGGGGCTGGTCACCTCGGTGATCTGCGGGGCACTCCCGGGACCGAGCCTGTCGGCCAACCAGGACTGGAGCTGGCCGGCCATCTCCCTCGGGTCACGGGTCGAGGTGGTCAGGCGCTCGGCGTCCAGATCGACGGTCCCACCCGGCGTCGCTGGAAAGGAGACCGATTCATCCGTGCTCATCGTTGGTGCCCATCCGCTCCATGCGTCCCCCAGTCTCCCTGCCAGAGCCAGTTCCGTCGGTCCGCGAACGGTCTAGCACCTCCACTCTTGCCGGCCAGGCGTCCCGTCTGCCCGGCCGCACGGTGCGGCGAGCGAACCCGAGCCCGACCGTTCGGTGATCGCCTCACACGATGAGCGGGAGCGGACGTGCCTCGGCTCGACCCTGGCGCTGGCTGCCGTCGCGCTCCCATGTGACCGACACAGCGGCGGGGGGACTCACCCGTCGGTGCAGCACGGCCAAGGCCACCGTGGCGCCGGCACCGGGGGACCAGGCCACCGAGGTGAGTTGCCCGACCTCATGCTCATGGTCGGCGGTGAAGACGGAGGCACCGACCGGGAGTGGGGCTGACCCGGGCTCTGCCCCATCGTCGCCCCCATCGTCGCCAACCATCTCGAGGACCACTCCGCAGAGTCGGCGCGCGACCTTGGACCCCCGAGCATCCAACCGGGCCACCAGCTCCTGGCCGGTGAAGCATCCCTTGGTGAACGACACGGTCCGCTCCACCAGGCCCACCTCGGCAGCGATGGTTCCCTCGACCACCTCGCGACCGTTGACGGGCACGCCGGCCTCGATCCGTGCCGCCTCCCACGCCTCGTCCCCACATCTCACCGTCTCGTCGTCGACCCAGGCGGCCTCCGGCGCGCCGGGAGCCGGGCCCAGCAGATCGAAGCCGGACAGACCCGGCCACGCCACCGGAACGGTCAGCGGCGGCTGTCCGACGATGGCCTGGGCCGCGGCCGGCCCGCGGACGGCAACGCAGACCCAGGGAAGGGGCTCGATCTGGACCTTCGTGCGCAGGCGGAAGCGCTCGAGTCGGGCCGTGACCACCGGTCCGTACCCGGCGTCGGTGTCGATGACGAATTCATCGCCGGCGGTGCGGGTGACGCGGATGAAGGCGTCGATCTTTCCCTGCGGGCTCAGCAGCAGGGCGTCGGCGGCGCAGCTCGGCGCGAGGGCCTCCACATCCTGGCTGCACTGGCCCTGGAGGTACGAGGTGGCCTCCGGCCCGAAGACGCGCACGACGTCACGGGGGAGAACATGCACGGCGGCCGTCGATCTGAGCGCCTCGTACCCGGTGGCGAGGTCCGGCTTCCGGTCTGCCTGGTGGCTCACCGGAGCCTCCGTGGCTCCGTGGCGGCCTGGGCAGACCGGGCCATCGCCACCGCCGACAACATGGCTGCAGCCTTGTCGGCGCACTCGGCGTTCTCCGAGGTAGGGTCGCTGTCGGCCACGATGCCCGCGCCGGCCTGCACGGAGGCCTTCCCGTCGGGGCCGACGGTCATGGTCCGGATGGCGATGGCCGTGTCGAGGTTGCCGGAGAAGTCGAGGTAGCCGACCACGCCTCCGTAGACCCCCCGCTTGGTGGGTTCGAGGTCATCGATGATCTCCATGGCCCGTACCTTGGGCGCACCGGAGAGGGTTCCCGCCGGCAGGGTGGCCCGCAGGACATCGATGGGGCCCTTACCCGGGGCCAGGCGCCCCGACACCTGAGAGGTCAGGTGCATGATGTGGCTGTAGCGCTCGACCACCATCGTCTCGTCGAGCACCTCCGTGCCGAACGAGACCACGCGGCCCACGTCGTTGCGGGCCAGGTCGACGAGCATCACGTGCTCCGCCACCTCCTTGGGGTCCTCGACCAGTTCGCCTTCGAGGCGCCCGTCCTCGGCGGGAGTGGCTCCCCTCGGCCTCGAGCCGGCGATGGGACGGGAGATGACCGTTCCGTCGCGGAGCCGGACCATGGGCTCGGGAGACGCCCCGACCACCGTTACTTCGGGGAAGCGCAGGAAGTACAGGTAGGGGCTGGGATTGACCAGCCGCAGGACCCGGTAGACCTCGAACGGGTCGACGTCGAGCGCGTCCAGGTCGAAGCGCTGGGACAACACCACCTGGAAGACATCGCCGGCGGTGACGTGGTCCTTGGCCGCCCGGACGGCGTCCTCATACAGCGAGTCGGACATCGTGCGCCGCACATCTACGGGAGCCTGTGCTCGCTCGGGCAGGGGGCGTCCCGTCTGGTCGAGGGGCCGGAAGCAATCGCCGGCCAGCCGATCGAGCCGGACCAGCGCCTGCTCATGGGCCTCGTCGAGCTCGTCCGGCCCCCACTCCGGGTCGATCACCACGTTGTCGACGAGCACCACCCGCTGACGCCAGTGGTCGAATGCGGCCAACTGGCCGATCACGGCCAGGATGGCGTCGGGATGGCCCAGGTCGTCCGGCGGCGGGTCAGGGAGGTGCTCGACCTCGCGGACCACGTCATAGCCGAGGTAACCGACGAGTCCGGCATGGAGCGGAGGCAGGTCGGGCAGGTCGGGTGAGTCGAAGGCGCCGAGGATGGATTCCAGCGCGGCCAGCACTCCCCCGTTCCCGCTCACGCCGCCGCCGGTCACCACATCGAGGTCGAGGGCCCCGGCCGCGCTCACCCGGTTCCCGCGGGCGATGACGGTGGCCAAGGGGTTGCGGCCCACAAAGGAGTAGCGGCCCCACCGCTCGCCTCCCTCGACCGACTCGAGGAGGAACCCTGAGTGCTCGGTGCCGCCGACCAGCTGGAGGAAGGCGGCCACGGGCGTGATCGTGTCGGCCACCATCTCACGCCAGACGGGCACGAGGCGGTGCTTGCCGGCCAGGGAGCGGAATCCGGCCGCGCCGGGCCCCGAGGAACCACCGCCCGCCACCGCGGTCATTGGTCGGGCGAGGTGGCGCCGAAAGAACGGAAGAAGCAGGTCCGTTGACCGGTATGGCAGGCTCCCGCCCCCTCCTGGTCGACCACCACCAGCAGGGCGTCACCATCGCAGTCGTAGTGGACGCTGCGAACGTACTGCCGGTCACCGGACGTCTCCCCCTTGCACCAGAACTCCTGGCGGCTCCGGCTCCAGAACCAGGTCCGCCCGGTCTCCAGGGTCCTGCGGAGGGACTCGGCGTTCATCCAGGCGAACATCAACACGGCGCCATCCGTGGCGTCCTGCACGATGGCGGCGACGAGTCCGTCCCGGTTGTAGGCGATCTGGGCCAGCTGGTCCTCCCGGAAGGCAATCGGCGTCGCCTCGAAGTTGTTGGTCATGCCGGTGGTGCTCACGAGCGGTGCTCCCTGGTGCGGTGGGTTCGATGTCCTGCGGGTGGTGGCGTCCACCCGGGAGGCGGCCGGCGTGAATCGGTCGCCGGGTTCGAGGTCAGAGGTACAGCCCGGTGCCACCGTCGATGCGAGTGGCGGCAATGGCGTGGATGTCCCGCTCACGCAAGATCACGTACTCGTCCCCGTGGACCTCGACTTCGAAGCGGTCCTCGGGATTGAACAGCACCGTGTCCCCGACCTTCACCGAGCGGACGTGCGGGCCCACGGCCACCGCCTCCGCCCAGGCCAACCGACGCGAGACCTGCGCGGTGGCCGGAATCAGGATGCCCGAACGCGAGCGGCGCTCACCCTCGGCCTGGCCCACCTGCACCAACACCCGGTCGGCCAACACGTTTATGGCCAACTTGGCGTGGCCGCCATCCCCATTTTGGCTGGTCGTTGGTGCTTCTGACGTCGCTGATGCCACAGGTGAAGGCTACCGCAGGCCGACGCCGTCCCAGGCGGACGGCCGCCGGAGCATCACACGGGGCGGACCTGGACTCCGGCCGACTGCAGGTACGACTTGGCCTGGGCCACGGTGAACTCGCCCAGGTGGAAGATCGAGGCCGCCAGCACGGCGTCGGCTTCGCCGTCGAGGGCCCCGTCGACCAGGTGCTGAAGCGAGCCGACGCCGCCCGAGGCGATGACCGGCACGGGACAGCTCCTGGCCACCTGCCGGGTCAGCGCCAGATCGAAGCCGTCCCGGGTGCCGTCGCGATCCATCGAGGTGAGCAGGATCTCGCCGGCTCCGATCGCCGCGCACCGTTCGGCCCAGGCCAGCGCGTCGAGTCCCGTCGGAGTGCGCCCACCATTGGTGAACACCTCCCATCGATCGCCCTCGGCCGGGCCCGGCCCGTGGACCTGGCGACGGGCGTCGATGGCCACCACTACGCACTGGCTCCCGAACTCGTCGGCCAACTCGGCCACCAGATCGGGCCGGTCGACGGCCGCCGTGTTGACGCCGACCTTGTCGGCACCGGCCCGGAGCAACTGCCGGGCGTCCTCCACCGAGCGGACGCCGCCACCGACGGTGAAGGGGATGAAGACCACCTCGGCCGTGCGGGACACCACCTCGACCATGGTCTGCCGGTTGTCCGAGGACGCGGTGATGTCGAGGAAGACGAGCTCGTCGGCTCCCTGGGCGTCGTAGCGGGTGGCCAGCTCGACCGGATCGCCGGCGTCGAAGAGATCGGTGAACTGCACGCCCTTCACCACCCGTCCGGCGTCCACGTCCAGACAGGGGATCACCCGGACCGTGCGCACACCGCCACTCCTTCCTCGACGCTCATCCGACCGTCCACCAGGGCCCGGCCGGTGATCACGCCCGACAGGCGTTGCGCCCCGCTCCCATTGCCCGCCCGGGACGGGCCCGATGCCACCTCCAGCCTGGCCAGCGCCTCCACGTCGCTGGCGGCGCCGACGCCCCCGGAGGCGATGACGGGGATCTCGGTCATGGCCAGCACGGCCCGTAGCCCCTCGAGGTCGGGGCCGTTGAGCATGCCGTCGCGCTCGATGGCGGTCACGATCACCGCCGCCACCCCGGCGTCGGCGAGCCCGGCGAGGACGTCCTCCACCGTCCGGCCGCTCCCCTGCTCCCAGCCGCGCACCGCCACTTCGGTCACTCCGCCGGCGTCCTGGCGATAGTCGATGCCCACCGCCACCCGACCCGGGTGTCGGCCCGCCATGGCCTGCACCAGTTGCGGGTCGTCGAGGGCGGCCGTGCCGAGTACGACCCGCGCCACCCCGCCGCTCAGGAGCTCGTCGACGTCCGCCTCGGAGCGGACCCCACCGCCCGACTGCACCGGGATGTCCACGGCGGCGGCGATGGCCAGCACCGTCGCCCGATTGGCGGGCCGTCCCGCCCGAGCCGCGTCGAGGTCCACCACGTGCAGCCAGGGCGCGCCGGCGGCGGCGAACCGCCGGGCCAGGGCCACGGGATCGCCGTAGTCGCTCTGGCGGTCGAAGTCGCCCTGGGCCAGTCGCACCGCTCCGCCGCCCCGGATGTCGATGGCCGGGTAGAGCTCCATCACGCGGGGGCACGGGTCACGCGGCGCACGAAGTTGGCCATGATGCCCAGCCCGACGGCCCCTGACTTCTCGGGGTGGAACTGGGTGCCCCACACCGCCCCCCGCTCCGCCGAGGCCGTGACCGGGCCGCCGTAGTCACAGGTGGACGAGGTGTCCGCCGTCCGCTCCGGGGCATACGAATGGACGAAGTACACCCAGGCCGGTTGGGGCACGCCGGCCAGCAGGCCGGGACGGGCACGCCGGTCCGGTTCCACGATGTTCCACTGCATCTGCGGGTGCTTGACCCCGGGCGGCAGGCGCCGCACCACCCCGGGCAGGGCCCCAAGGCCCGGCACCGACGGATCCTCGTCGGACCCTTCGTACAAAAGTTGAAACCCGATGCAGATACCGAGGAACGGCACTCCCCGCTCGATGGCCAAGGTGGCGGCCTTGTCCAGCCCGCTCGATCGCAGGGCCTGGGCGCAGGGGCCGAACGCCCCCACCCCGGGGAGCACCACCCCGTCGGCCACCGCGG
>DASZJN010000093.1:0-13344 GCA_035948045.1 Acidimicrobiales bacterium
GATCTCCGCCATCGGCCTGGACCGCCGGTCGCATGAGCTCGATCAAGCTGTTGAGCTGGGACAACCGCTCCCCGCGCTCAGTGTCACTGAGATCGGCCGCCTCCTCCTCGGTGCCGACCACACCGGATTCCGGCCGGGACCCGTCGGGTGCGCCGGCATCTGTTGCACTGTGTACCTGTTCGGGTTCCACCTTCGGTCCTCTCGATGCCGTGCCCGGCAGCGTTGCTCCCTCGGTCCAATTGACCACCTCCAGTCTGCCGCGTCGGCGCACCGTCCCGTACATCAATGCCGGATCTGCCCCTCATCGGCACCGGATCTACCAACATCGGCATGGATCTCCACCCTGGGCCGACACCGCGGTACTCCGGTCGATCACGCCTGTGGGCAGTGGAGGTTACGATGAAGCGTGCCCATGGAGCCCCCCGACACCGGCCTGGGGCCGATCGGACTGATCCTTCCCACCTTCCTGCAGGGCGCGGCCCCTCCCTGGCCGGAGCACCCGGGGCCGGTTGCAGGACCTGACTGCGACCTGGCGGGCGTCAGTGGCCGGGCGGAGGAGCTCGGAGCTAGCGCCCTGTGGGCCTGTGACCACGTGTTTTGGCACGGACCCTGCCTCGAGTGCATGGTGGCACTAACCGTGGCCGCCACAGCCACCCGGCGGGCCGCCGTCGGGACGTGCGTGGTGCAGCTGCCCCTTCGCCAGGCCTCCGTGGTGGCCAAACAAGCCGCCACCCTGCACACTCTCTCCGGGGGCAGGATGATCCTCGGTGTCGGGGTGGGAAGCCACCCGGGCGAGTACGAACAGGCCGGCGTCGACTACCACCGACGTGGGCGCCTGCTCGATGCCGGCATCGTCGAGCTCCGCCGATCGTGGGCCTCGGGCCAGGGCCCGGCCGACGGTGAGCCCGAAGGGGCAGGGGCGACCGGCTACCGTCAGCTCCCGGCGCCTTCCCCCATTCCGGTCTGGGTCGGAGGCTCCTCGGAAGCCGCCCTCCGTCGGGCGGCCGTGCTGGCTGATGGTTGGATGCCCCTGTTCCTCACCCCGACGGCTTACGGCGAGGCCGTCGAACGCCTGACCAAGGAGGCTGACCGGGCCGGTCGCAGCACCGGTGAGGTCACCCCGGCCATGGTGTTGTTCGTGAGCATCGACGACGACCCGGTTGCGGCCCGGGGCCGCGGCACCGGATGGATGTCCTCCCTGTACGGGATCCCGGCCAAGGCGTTCGAGCGCCATCTGGTGAGCGGCACGGCAACCGAGGTCGCTGAGGTCGTCTCTCTCTTCCGCCGGGCCGGGGCTCAGCACGTGGCGGTCTATGTGACCGCGGACCAACCGATCGACCAGTTCGAGCGCCTGATATCCGCCCTGCCCGGGGCCGGTGTGGCACTGCGAGGATAACGAGGAAACCATGGACCATCACGCACACATCGTGGGCACCGCCCTGACTCCCATGAACCGCCGGGACCGCACGGCCGCGGAGCTGTCCCTCGTCGTGGTGAACGAAGCCCTGGCCGACGCCCAGGTCGATCCGGAGCAGGTCAACCTGGTGGTCTTCGGCAATGCCACCGCCGGCCGCCTGCTCGACCAGGGATGCCTCCGCGGCCAGTCGTACCTCAGTGACGCCGGGCTCCGCAACGCCGCAATCGTGAACGTCGACAACTCTTGCGGCGGTGGGTCCTCGGCGCTGCACCTGGCCACCCTGGCCACCTTGGCCGGCGCTGGGACGGTCCTCGCCGTCGGCGTCGAGAAGATGTGGACCGGCGACCGGGGGGAGACACTGGCGGGCATCGAGGACGGCGTTCCGAAGGTCGACCGCGCCTTTCTCCACAGCGAGATGGAGAACCCCTCGGGTTCCGTGCTCATGGCTCTCAACGCCACCTGGGCGGTGAGCCTCATGGAGGAGCGCGGCGCCACCGTCGAGCAGTTCGCGGCCGCCGCCGTCAAGGCCCGTCGCCACGGTTCCCTCAACCCCGACGCCCAGTTCCAGACCGAGGTCACGCTCGAAGAGGTGCTCAATTCACCGTCGATCGTCTTCCCGCTGACCCGGATGATGTGCTCCTCGTTCACCGATGGGGCAGGAGCGGTGGTCCTGTCGGCCGACCCGGCCCCGGGCGCTCCTCGCATCCGGGCCAGCACGGTGCGGTCGGGCAACGGCGACTTCGACTACCACGACCGGCTCGGCGAGACCGCCGCCGCCGCCTGGGAGGAGTCGGGGATCGACCCCGCGGACGTCGATGCCGTGGAGCTGCACGACGCCACCAGCCCCGAGGAGCTCTTCGCCCTCGAGTCGCTCGGGTTCTTCAAGCCCGGTGATGCCGGGCCTGCCACCGTGGCCGGCGTGACCTCCATCGGGGGCAAGGGGCTCACCGTCAACCCCAGCGGCGGCCTGGTGGCCAGGGGGCACCCGCTGGGTGCCACCGGCATCGCTCAGGTGATCGAGCTGTGCACCCAGTTGGGCGGCCGGGCGGGCCCCAGGCAGGTCGAGGGGGCCCGATTGGCGGTGGCGGTCAATACCGGTGGCATGATCGGGAGCCATGGCGGGAGAACTGATGCTGGATTCATCGGGATCCACGTGCTCGAGGCGGGTTGAGCGGTGATCACCGCTCGTGGGGGGATCATCACCGGCTGGGGGATCTCGGTTCCCGACAAGGTCGTCACCAACGACGACCTGTCGGTGAGCATGGACACCAACGACGCCTGGATCCAGGAGCGCACGGGCATCCGCGAGCGCCGCATCGGCGGCACCACGTCCCAGTTGGCCATCGATGCCGGATTGGCCGCATTGGCCAAGGCGGGACGCGGGCCCGACGAGATCGACGCGGTGATCCTCGCCACCACGACCCCGGACCAGATCGTCCCGGGGACCTCGGCCACTGTTCAGGACGGGATCGGCGTCGTCGGCGGTGCCTTCGACATCAACGCCGCCTGCTCCGGCTTCGTCTACGCCCTGTCGGTGGCTCACGGGATGCTGGCCATCGGGGCCGAACGGCTGCTGGTCATCGGATCGGAGACGCTGAGCCGGATCACGGACTGGGACGACCGGTCGGTTGCAGTGCTGGTCGGGGACGGTGCCGGAGCGGTCGTGCTCGAGGCGGTCGACGGGCCCGGCCAACTCCTCTCGTTCAAACTGGGCGCCGACGGCTCCCTGCGCCATCTCCTCAAGTGCGACCACGGCGGCTTCCTCTACATGGACGGCAAAGAGATCTTCCGGAAAGCGGTGCGCGTGGTGGCCGAGTCGGCCGAACAGGCCATCGCCGAGGCCGGGCTCACCACCGACGACATCGACCTGATGGTCCCCCACCAGGCCAACCTCCGTATCATCAGCGCCGCCTGCCAGCGGTTGGGCATCCCCGAGGAGAAGGCGGTCGTGGTCATCGACCGCTACGGCAACACGTCATCGGCGTCGATCCCCCTGGCGCTGGTCGACGCGCTCGAGACGGATCGGCTCCACCAGGGGGATCACGTACTGCTCACTGGCTTCGGCGGCGGCATGACCTGGGCCAGTGCCGTGCTGCGCTGGGGCGGGTGAACCCGCCGGTCGAGCAGGTCTCGGCGTTGCCGTTGGTGGTCCTGGCCGCGGGACTGGCCCGCCGGTACGGTGGTTGCAAACCGCTGGCACCGATCGGGACCAACGGCGAGGCCGTCATCGACCTGCTGGTGAGCGACGCCGTGTCGGCCGGGTTCGGACAGATCGTGCTGGTCCTGCACCCCGAGACGGCCCCGGCCGTCCGCTATCACGTCGAACGGTGCTGGCCCTCCTCGGTGGCGGTGGATTTCGCCGAGCAACGAGTGCCGCTGGGGACGGTGCATGCGGTGCTGGCGGCCAAGGAGTCCCTCGGGACCAGTCGATCGTTCGCCGTGGCCAACGCGGACGACGTCTACGGCGAGGCGGCCATGGGTCTGCTGGCCCGCCACCTGGCCTCGACGAGCGAGGAGCACGCTCTCGTCGGCTACGCGCTGGGCTCCACGGTGGCCACTGACGACCCGGTGACCCGGGGCATCTGTCAGGTCGACGCCGACGGCCTGCTGGTGGGCCTCGTCGAGCGACGAAAAGTGGCCCGTCAACCGGACGGCGTGACATTCCGCTCCGACGATGGGCTCGACCCCGTCGAGCTCGACCCTCGGCTTCCCGCCTCAGTCAACCTGTGGGGGTTCCGGCCCGCCATCTGGGAGGTGTTCGGCTCGGCCATGGCCGCGTCGGGCCTGGACGACGACGCCGTGGTCGCCGAGATGGCGAACGGCGCCTCCGCGCCCAAGGCGGAGGTGCTCCTGCCGGAGGTGGTGGCCACCATGGTCGCCTGCAACGCCGGACTGCCCGTGCGGGTCATCTCCACCGATGCCACGGTGGTAGGCGTGACCCACGCGGCCGACCTTCCGATCGTGAGCGGTGAACTGGCCCGTCAGGTGGCCTGGGGCACCCGTCCGGCAACCCTCTGGGGAACTGGGGGCTGAGGAACGGGCGGCACCCAACAACGATCCGATCCCCCCGTCGGCGCCGCCCTCAACGTCCGTTCGACCGAGCTTCCGTCGCCAGACCACGGTCGGGCTGATCGCCGCCGACAGGAGAATCCGGTCCGACCCCATCAGGAGGTGTGTGCGGGCGCCGAACCCGCGTCGCCTTCCACAATTGGATGAGCTCGAGGGCAGCGTCGGCGAACAGGAACATGACTCCGGCCCACGCCAGGGCGCTGGCGATGCCGAACAGTCCCGGCCATCCGCCGTTGGCCGCCTCTTGATCGAGGATCTGTCGGGCGATGACGTAGATGCCAGCGGCCAGGACGCAGGCGGCAGCCACCAGACCCAGCACCAGGCGAAGGCGTGGCACCCGCAGCACGATGAGGGTGGCCACCCCCACCACACAGCCGGTGAGCGGCGGGGCGATGAAGCCGGCCACGGCGCCGACGACCACCGCCACGGCCAGTGCTCTGGACCACCCGGTAGGCGGCTCGTCGGACCGGAAGGCGTCGACCAGGTCCGGCCGGTCCCGATCCCTTGAGCCGATCTGGGCACCGAGGTCCTCGGAATCGTCGAGCGTGCGGTCGCCGGAGCGGCGGCGGCGCGGGAGGAAGGCCAGCAGCAGACAGCCGACGATCGTCACCGCCGAGATCACCAGCGCGACATTCACGCGGGCCTGGGGTGCCCACCGGACATCGACGGTCATGACGCCATGGTGGATGAACGAGGCCAGCGCGGCCGGATCGACCTGCCAGCCGTTGGCGAAGCCGTCGACGAGGATCGGCGACCCGAGACTGTGGCCCCCGACCTCGGCTACCCACCCGGCGTTGATGCTCTGCCCCAGCACCAATACGAACGGCGCCGACCCGGCTCGCATGCGGGATACCGTCAGCTGCATCGCCGTCGCCGTCTGACGGCGGACGGTCACCGAGGGAGGTATGCCGGTGGCCGGTGCCGGCACCTGGCCTATGGAGGTGAGCGTGGCGGCAGCTCCGCCGGGGGCGGAGGCCAACGCCAGGCTGTCGATATCCATCCCCGCCGTTCCACCCCACGCCGACGCCAGCGCATGATCACCGGCTGCGAGGACCAACCCGGCCGCCGAGGGGCCACAGAGGTTCACGGCCAAGGGCTGGCGGTCGAGGGCCGCGGCGGTCGGGCCCTGCACCGACACCCACACCGGGGACCCGTCGACCGACAGGAGGTCGTTTCGGCACGTGGACGGCAGGTCAGCCGGCAGGGGCGGCGCCGCCAGCCCGACGATGCCCACCTCGGCGATGCCGACCGGGAGGGCCCTGGCCGTCTGGGCGAAGTAGTCCCTCGTGTTCTCGAATCGCACGGAGTCGACGGTGATCCGTACGACCTGGCCGGTGAGGGCCCGCGGCAGCGTCACCGGGACGTCGACCACCGAGCCCGGCACCCGGCTGTCCGCGATGGCCGGCAGGACGACCTTCTCTTCCGCGCCACCGGCCGAGACGGTCACTGCGGTGGGCACCGAGTGACGGCCGTCGGCGGCGATCCGCAGGTGCAGGGCATCGAACGTGATCGGCTGGGTCAGCGAGTACTGCAGCCACTGCCCAGCCTGCTGCGTCACCCCGAAACCCGGCTCCCACATCGTGGATGGGTTCCCGTCTGCCGCCGCGCTGGCCGTGGCCGCTACCACTCCGGCGACTCGGCTGCTCGATGATGACACGACGCCGGCGGTCGTCCCACTGGTCCGGCCGAGGACACGATCGACCGTCTCATCGCTGGCGTCCACGGCGACACGGGCCTGGCCGGTGAGCGTGAACGTGCGGGGTGTGGGCAGCCAGAAGGAGCGGTTGAGCGTCAGTTCGGAATCGAGCCGCGGCGGGGTCCCCGGTCCCCTCAGGCGGTTCATGGTGAGCGTCAGGGGATCGGCGATCGAGGCACTCCCCACCGAGCGAAGGAGATCCTGAGGCATTGCCACCGTCTCCGCGGCGTCTACTCCGGGGATGCGCACCTCGGCGAAGCCGACGAGGTTCTGATAGCCGGCGGCCACGTGGTACTTGGTCTGCACCGAGTCGTCGATGGTGATCCGCAGGTTGGTGAAGCTCCGGGGGCTGAAGCGTATGGTCTGACCGGCGGGGGTCTGCGACTGGGGGCCAAGTTCCACGGTCACCGGTTGCAGGTAGTCGAACGTCAGGGTGACCTTGGTGATGACCTGGCGCGGCCGGGCCAGCTGGAGTTGGGCGAGGTTGATCGAGTCGATCGTGTGGGGCTTGACGAAATTGACGCTCCACCACTGCCCCGTCGGGAACAAGGAGTCAGCCCACGCCGTCTGGAGATTGCCGTCCAGCGCGGCGGCCGCCCGTTCATCGTTGTGGTACTGCGTGGGGGTGCCGTAGCTGGAGGCGTCGACCCAGGCGATGCCGTTGAACGCGGTGGTGCTCTGGGCGTCGGCCGGGGCCGTGGGGAACAGGTCCAGCGGCGAGTTGAACGGATCGGCGACGAGGGCGGCGGTGGCGGCTCCTTGGGCCGCTGTCTCCGTGTAGCCCCGGTTGTCCTGGATCCCGTTCCACCGGAAGCCCTGCTTTCGGTTGGTGTCGGTCACCACCAGGTTGGCCCCGGCCTTCTCCACCTTGGCCGAGAGACTCTTCGGCGCCCCGTCAAGCGTTCCCGAGTAGAAGATGGTCGGGTTTCCCGCCAGCAGCCCGACCGATGCCGCATCGACCAGGCCCGGAGAGTTGCCTGCCACGATGAGCGGTGCGCTCAGGGACTCTGCTCGAATGATGGGCCGGGGGTGGTTCACCGTGTAGGAGACCAGCGGCGCCGTCGGGGCCTGGTTCGCCGGCCGGGTCAGGGACTGCTCGCTGAAGTGGGGAATGGGCGAGACGTTGGGCCGTGGCGTCCCATAGGTGATGGGATGGCTCAGGCCGGGCGGGGTGACCTTCAGGCTCTGGGCCAACTGCAAGGGGTTCGGCGTGTTGTAGGTCGAGTACGCCTGGTCGTACTGAACGAGGACGTCACCGGCGCTCATCAGGGAGGCCATCGGGGCGATGGTGGCAGGATCCAGGGTGCCCTCTTGCAGGGGTGCGTCCATCGCCTCCAGCAAATCGGCGGTGGGGAGGGAACCCATCGTCTGCTGCTCGTGGGTCACGAACGGTCGGGTGAGCAGGCCCGGGTAGACCGTGTCGATGGTGTCGCCCCAGGCATAGGCGGCGAAGTTGTTTCCCGGCAGCGCGTACACGCGGGTGTCCGTGTGGGTGCCGTTCAGATGCTCTGCAGCCTGTTGCACGTACGGGGGAGGACTGGCCGGCTGGTGCAGCCCGTCGACCACGGTCGCACCGGTCCACAGCGGGGTGGAGGCCGCGGCGACGGCGGCGACGGCGAAGGCGGCGATCGCCAGTCCGTACCGGCCGAGACGGCGGATGGCCGCGTTGACGCCGGCGCCCAGGAGCACGGCCACCCCCAACAGGATCAGGGGGGACGCCCGGTCGGTGGAACGGAGGGCGAGGCCGGCGGTGGTGTCCGACATGAACGCCTTGATCAGGCCACTCACACCGGTCGGGTGGTAGTAGGGGTTGGCTCCCACGGCCAGGACCATCCCCACCACCACCAGCAGGGCGAAGAACGAGCGCAGGCGCCACTTCAACATGGCGGAGCCGAGGAGGGCCAGGGTCGGCACGGCGAAGGTGGCCGCCAGCAACCAAATCTGCTGGGTGTAGGCCACCGCCGCCTGGGTCCAGTTGCCCGTCTGATCGGAGCGACCGTAGAAGAACCAGTACCCGAGCCCCCGCAGCACCTCGAGTGGCGCTGAACTCGAGCTGGTGGACAACAGGGTCTCGGTGTACTTGAGGATGTTGACGCCGTAGGCCGCCTCCACTTGGAGCCCGACGGCCCACCAGAGCGAGGCCAGTGCCGTGAGGAGGGCGATCCGCCACACCACCCCCCACGCCTGTCGGAGGGTCTTTTCCCGCGTGACGAAGACCGCGAAGGGAAGCCACAGGGCTGGTCCGATCCCCACATAGAGGATGGAACTGGCATTGATCCCACTGACGAGGGCGACGGTGAGGGCGAAGAGGGCCGGGTACTTCCAACCCCCGTGCCGTAGGGCCAGGATGACGAACGCCAACAGCCACGGAAGTCCGGCCCAGGGGAGCAGGATGACCGAGATCCTCCCGGAGTACTGGAGGACGTACGGCGTGAACATGAAGGCCAGTGACGCCACGTAGCAGCCGGTCCCGGACAGCTTGATGGTGCGGCACAGGTAGATCATTCCCGCACCGGCCGCGAACAGGATGGTCCCGAGCCACAGGCGTTGGGCGATCCACAGCGGCACATGGAGCTCGGCCAGCACCCAGTAGAACGGCCCCATGGGGAGGAGGTAGCCGATGTTCTCGTGGGTGACGGTTCCCAGCGCGATGTTGGGATCCCACAGCGAGATCGCCTGACGCAGGTACCGACCGGGGTCGAGGTAGAGATAGGTCTTGGTGTCGTCGCTCGCCGTGCCCGGCTGTGTGGCCAACATCGGGATGAAGGCCAGCAAGCCGAAGATGGCGTAGTCCAGCGCGGACCGGGCCCGGGAGGGAGGCCGGTACCCGGGTCCGCCTTCGGCGGGCGGCGCTGACGCGGAGTCAGCCGGGGCGCGGGAAGTGAGGGACAGATCTGCCATGGGTAGCGGTCAGCTTAGACAGACCTGTCGGCGCGGTGGCATCGTCGGTTTGGGCTCATTGTGCTCCGGATCAGGGACAATTGTCCGGGTGTCGACCGCAGTGCCCGGGACCGGCACCGATCCGTAGCAAGGTGCGACCCGGCACCTGGGCCGGGAGGGTGCACAGCGTTTCCCGGCCGTGGAAGAGGCACTCCCACCAGGCCCGCACTACTATGGCCGTTTGGGTGGGCCGTTGGGTCAAGGTCGGCGCTGGGGGGATTTGATGGAGCGTGTTTCGGACGATGAGACGATGACCCCACCGGGCGCTGCGGACTGGGACGACCTCGAGTCCACCGACGCGACCACTCAGAGTGATGCCCAACCGGCCGGCCTGCCGGCATTCGACGCCCCCGAGCTCCAGCCGTTCGCATCCCTGACGCTCGAGGAGATCGCCGAGTACGCAGGTCTTGCCAGCATCGACGTCGTGGCGTGGCGCGACTTCGATGACCCCGAGGCCGGTGGGTCTGAGCTGCACGCCCATCGGATCCTGTCCGCATGGTCGCACGCAGGGATCAAGGTCAACATGACCACCTCCTCTGTGCCGGGCGCCCACAGGTTCATGCGACGCGACGGCTATACCGTCACCCGTCGGTTGGGTCGCTACTCGATCTTCCCCCGCACCATGATCTCCGGAGTGCTCGGTCACCTGGGCCGGGGGGACGGACTCGTCGAGATCTGGAACGGAATGCCTTTCCTCTCGCCCCTGTGGGCCCGGTGCCCGAGGATCGTCTTCCTGCACCACGTGCACGCCGAGATGTGGAAGATGGTCCTACCCAAGGGGTTGGCAGAGCTCGGCTACGCGTTCGAGCACCGGGGGGCTCCGCCGGTTTACCGGCGCAGTCGCATCGTCACCCTGTCCTCGTCGTCCAAGGCAGAGATCGTCGACCGGTTGGGATTGCCTGGTTCGAACATCACCGTGGTCCCACCGGGCGTGGAGCCCCACTTCTCGCCCGCGGCCAGTAGGTCGGAGGTGCCACTGGTGGTTGCCGTCGGTCGACTGGTCCCGGTCAAGCGATTGGACCTGCTGATCGAAGCACTGGTGCAGTTGAAGCCCCGGCATCCCGATCTCCGCGCCGTCATCGCCGGGGAGGGTTACGAGCGCCCGATGCTCGAGGCGCTGGTCCGTGCCCATGGTGCCGAGGAGTGGATAGCCCTACCGGGCCACATCGATCAGGAGACGCTCATCGATCTGTACCGCCGGGCCTGGGTGGTGGCATCGAGCTCGTTGCGCGAGGGCTGGGGCATGACGGTGACCGAGGCCGGAGCGTGCGGCACCCCTTCGGTGGTGTCCCGGATCAGCGGTCACGAAGACGCAGTGGTCGACGGTGAATCAGGCCTGCTGTTCGACGACGCTGACGGGATGGTCGAGGGCCTCGACGCCGTCCTCGTCGACGAAGTGCTCAGAAAGCGGCTGGGGATGGGCGCCCTCGACTACTCGGCCCGGTTCACCTGGGACGCCACCGCCCGGCAGACGCTGGCCGTGCTGGGAGCGGAGCGATTGCGGCGGCTACGCCGATTCGGGTCGCCCGGACGCTGACGAGATGGCCGGCGGGCCCAGGTCAGCCGGCCGCGTGGGGCACGAGACTCCTGCACAGCGTCATGGGGGACGCCGCAGGGGAGACGTCGGACACCGAAGCCAGGACGGCGGCGTGTCCAGGGGTGCCGGCGGTCGTGGCGATCACGGCCGGTCCGCTCCCGGCCAGGTAGTGCTGGATCCCGACCCCCATCCCTCCGGCCAGGATCATCTTCATGTTGGGGTCGGTCATGGCGACGACGCCGAACGCCGTGTGCGGCTCGACGGCCACCGACGAAGTGGTCGCCGACGGCCACAACACTGACGGCGCGCCCGGGTCCTTGACCTCGAACCTGACCCGATTGACGCCCGTAGGAACCAGGAGGAGAGAGCTCTTCCCATAGGTCATCAGCACGACCGGTGGATCCGTCGTCCTCACCGTCCGATTGAACTCGACGGTCAGCGTGTGGTTGATCCCGGGCCCCTGTTCGACGGGGATCCATGTCAGATGCTGGAGTTGCTGGCCCGGTACGGTCTGATAGCTGAAGCCCGTTGACACATACAGACCCGAGCAGTCCCCGACCGCGAACAGCGTCCCGGCCGGTGCAAAGTAGGGCAGCGTGGGACCGTGCTCCACCAGTGACCCGATCGATCCACCGCTCACCGACTTCTGGAACTGCACGTAACGCTGGGCCTGAGCCGGAGTCCAGAGGCTGGAGGGTGTGACGGCAGCCCCCACGTTGGCCCACAGGCTGAAGACGCCGAGGGCGACGACGGCCACCAGGGCGACCACCCGTTTCCCCCGGCTTCCGCCGTCGAGCCGCCGCCACACGTCGACCAGTCCGATCATGGCTGCGAGGGCCAGGAAGGGGAGGAAATCCGCCAGGTAGCGATCACCGATGTACCCGATCAACAAGACCCCGGCCGTCCCTGCCGCGGTGGCTACCAGCAGCAGCCTCATGGCTCCTATACGACCGATGGGATGGGGGCGGACGGCGGTGATCACTCCCCAACAGCCGAGCAGGAACAGCAGGGGCATCGAGCTCGGGATGCTGGCGGTGGGATAGGTCTGGTCGAGGAGCACGTTCCCCACCGCCTGCGCCGGGCTCGTCGGCAGCGTCAGGTACGGGAACACCGATCGGAAGTGCAGCCCGACCGGCTGCCAATAGGCCGTGAGTGTGCTCGGGAGGAACTTCAGTCCGAAGGTGCCGCCCCCGTTGGCAGCCAGGAACAGGCGGCGGTGGGCGTTGACGTGCGTCCACACCTGGTCGGCCTCGGACAGACCGAACGGCAGTCCGAGCTTCAGCCAGTTGACGACGCCGCCGAGCGCGATCGGCACCAGCCCTGCCGCCAGCATCGGCAGGGCCCAGCGACGATTTGCAGCCTGGCCACGGTTGACCGCGAACCATCCGGCGATGAGGAGGGCACCGATGCCACAGGCATAGCCGGTGGGACTGCGGTTGAGGTTGGCGGCCAGCACCAACGCCCCGCTCGCCAGTACCCGGCCCCACGACGGTCGTTCCAGCACGCCGAGCAGTGCGAAGACGCACCCGATGGTGAGCGCCACGCTCCAGGCCAGGTCCTCGTGGTTCACCCGGGGGGAGGCGGCGAGGTACATGAGCACGGACCCGCCGGTGATGGCGCCGACGATGACGCCACAACACGCGGCCTCGGCCCGCCCGACGAGGGCGTGCTCCCTGATCATCCACCTCACCCGCCAGAGGAGCAGCGAGCTGAACACCCCGGTCACGACCCAGGCCAAGAGCAGGGACGGGGCAGTGAGGCGCCCATCGAAGCCGTGGCTGAAGACCAACACCGGCAGCCGGAGGATGGACGGGAACAAGCCGAAATAGGTGTATTGGTGCCCGTGGTGGACGAAGGCCTCGATCCCCAACGAGCCGTCGGGCACGTACAGGTGGCCGGAGAGCATGGACCGGGCCTGCAGGTCGTAGAAGTTGTCGGGAGAGAGAAGTCGGAACGGAGTTGCCGTTCCCGTCCACAGGCTCCAGAGGACCCACAGATACGGCACCCCCACCACGAGCTGGGCCACGACCACGGCGATCGTGAAGCGCCGGCGACCTGTCGAGGGCACGGGGTGGGCATCGGCACCCTCCACCTTGTCCGCGGGTCCGGTGTGGCCGATTACGGCCGTCCCCGTGGTCACGGCCTGCAACCTCTCGGAGTCCCCGCTCCGATCAGGTTCGCCGAGCACCCCGGGCCGACAGCACCCCGTAACCCGAAGCCACCGCGCCTCCGAGACCCAAACCGCCGAGCCGGCGGCGGCGGGAAGGCGCGCACGGTCAGTCGACGCCGTCCGCGCCGGAGGCCTCGGGTCGGTCCCGGCCCCACGGCAGCTGGCCGTCGAATGTCATCGGTTCCCACGAGGTCAGCGGCGGAGTCGACGAGCGAGGCCCGAGAACGTGCGCACTGGCGCGGTCAGACGCCAGCTGCGCGAACTACGCAGACGATGCACCTCGGCCATCGCCGCATCCCGTGACGCAACCGCCTGCTCCAGGGTCGCCGTGCTCATCACAAGACGCTCGTGCTCCTCTTCGTATCGTTCGTGCTCCGGGGCCGATGGCGGCGTCCCGATCAGCCAGCGCCTGGCGGCGGGATGGAGTCGACCCAAATACAGTAGGTCGATCTCGGGATCGACATACGGGCAGCCCCGCAGGGCCTCGTACTCTGCTGCGAATGTCCGCCACGTCT
>DASZJN010000094.1:0-8463 GCA_035948045.1 Acidimicrobiales bacterium
CCATGGAGTGGTACCACCCCGGGCCGTCCGATCTCGATCTCCCTGGCTACCACCCGCTGACCGAGGGTGATCCGGCGCTGGTGCGCCAGGCCGTCGAGATGTTGTTGGCCGCCGAGCGGCCGGTGATCTACGCGGGCGGCGGCATCCTCAAGGCCCGCGGCGCCGAGGCATTGCGAGAGCTGGCGGAGCGGACGGGTATCCCGGTGGTCACCACCCTGATGGCCCGGGGCTGCTTTCCCGACTCGCATCCGCTGTGCCTGGGGATGCCGGGCATGCACGGAAACTACACCGCGGTGACGGCCATGCAGCGCTCGGATTTGTTGATCGCGCTGGGTAGCCGGTTCGATGACCGGGTGACCGGACGGGTGGACGCATTCGCTCCCGAGGCCAAGATCATCCACGTCGACATCGATCCCGCCGAGCTCCACAAGGTGCGGCACGCCGACGTCGCCGTCGCCGGCGACTGCCGCCTGGTGATCGACGAGATGTTGGTCGCTCTGGCTGACCTCGGGCTACCCCATTCGGATGCCACCCGCGGCGGCTCGGGAGGCGCGCCCTCCGACGCGGTGTCCGGCGCACCCGCCGCGGCAGGCTCGGTGGCCGCGTCGCACCCTCGCGAACGACTCATCCCCTGGCGCGCCCAACTCAGCCAGTGGCAGGTGCGGTTCCCGCTGGTCTACGACCAACAGCCCGGTTCGGGTGCCCTCAAGCCCCAGTTCGTGCTGGAGGCGCTGCGGGATGCCACTCCCGACGACACCATCGTGGCCTCGGGGGTGGGCCAGCATCAGATGTTCGCCTCCCAGTGGTGGCAGTTCGACTATCCGTACACCTGGGTCAACTCGGGAGGCCTCGGCACCATGGGATTCGCGGTGCCGGCGGCCATCGGCGCCAAGGTGGGCCGGCCCGACAAGATGGTGTGGGCGGTGGACGGAGACGGCTGCTTCCAGATGACCGCTCAGGAATTGGTGACCGCCAGCTCCGAGCGCATCCCGGTGAAGATCGCCATTCTCAACAACGCCTACCTGGGGATGGTTCGCCAGTGGCAGGAGATGTTCTATGAGGAGCGCTACTCCGAGGTCTACCTCTCGCCGGATCTGCCTGACTACGTGGGTTGGGCCGAGGCCATGGGATGCGTGGGCATCCGCGTCGATTCGACCGAGGAGGTGGCGTCGGCCATCGACAAGGCCAACGACATCGACGACCGGCCGGTGGTGATCGACTTTCGCACCGACGCCTTCGAGAAGGTCTTCCCGATGGTGGCCGCCGGCGCTTCCAACGACGACATCATCGTCGACCCGTCGCTGACCGGGGGAGACGGAGGATGAGCGTCTACGGCACCGACAAGCGCCACCACACCCTCACGGTGCTGGTGGAGAACAAGTCGGGGGTACTGGCCCGGGTGGCGGGGCTGTTCTCCCGCCGCGGCTACAACATCTTCAGCCTGGCCGTGGCGCCGTCCGACAACGAGCGCTTCAGCAGGATCACCATCGTCGTGGACGTGGAGTCCTCCCCGTTGGACCAGATCATCAAACAGCTCGACAAGCTGATCCCGGTGGTGTCGATCACCGAGCTGGACCCTGAGCGATCCCGGGAGCGGGAGCTGCTGTTGGCCACGGTGGAGGCCGCAGCCGACACCAGGGGCCAGGTCATCCAACTGGTCGGGGTGTTCGAGGGGAAGATCGTGGACGTCGGGCCCGACCGGCTCACGGTGATGCTGGCCGGTGCCCCCACCAAACTGGACGATTTCGAGGATCTCATCCGGGCCTACGGGATCGTGGAGATGCAGCGATCGGGCCGGGTGGCATTGCCTATGCTGGACCGGTCCGGTGAGCACTCGGCGCCACCCCGTGCCGAGTCCCCGGTCGCGCTCACCACAGAGAAGGCAGGTTGATCACAATGGCCACGCTGTACTACGAGAAGGATGCGGACGCGAGCCTCATCGGGAACCGCAAGGTGGCTGTCATCGGCTACGGCTCACAGGGCCATGCCCACGCCCTCAACCTTTCGGAGAGCGGTGTCGACGTGCGGGTGGGCCTGCGGGACGGATCGTCGTCCAGGCAGAAGGCAGAAGAGGCGGGGCTGAGGGTGCTCTCGGTGGCCGACGCATCCGCCGAGGCCGATGTGATCATGATCCTGTTGCCGGACACCGAACAGGCCGCCGTCTACCAGGCAGAGATCGCCCCGCATCTCAAGGCCGGCGATGCGATCTTCTTTGCCCACGGCTTCAACATCCGGTTCGGTCTGATCACCCCGCCGGCCGAGGTCGACGTGGCCATGGTGGCCCCCAAGGGACCGGGCCATCTGGTCCGCCGAACCTACACCGAAGGGGGAGGGGTGCCGTCGCTGGTGGCGGTCTCGGCCGATCCGTCGGGCAAGGCCCACGATCTGGCCCTGTCCTACGCCCATGCCATCGGCGCCACCCGGGCCGGCGTCCTCGACACCACGTTCGCCGAGGAGACGGAAACCGACCTGTTCGGTGAGCAGGTGGTGCTCTGCGGTGGCCTCACCGCGCTGGTGCAGGCGGGGTACGAGACCCTGGTCGGGGCCGGCTATCAGCCCGAATCCGCCTATTTCGAGTGCCTGCACGAGCTCAAGCTGATCGTCGACCTCATGTACGAGCAGGGGATCGGCGGCATGCGGTTCTCCATTTCGGACACCGCTGAGTACGGCGATCTCACCCGGGGCCCCCGGGTCATCAATGAGGCCGTTCGGGACGAGATGGGCCGAATTCTTGGGGAGATCCAGGACGGCAGCTTCGCCAAGGAGTGGGTGGCGGAGAACGCCAACGGCCGTCCCAACTTCAAGGCGCTGCGTCAGGCCGGGCTCGACCACCCCATCGAGAAGGTGGGCGCGGAACTCCGCGACATGATGCCGTTCGTCACCGCCGGGAGGCAGAAGATCCAGGACATCTCCGGCGGCTGACCCGGTGGGCCCGGACCGGGCGCCCGCGGGCCCGGGGAGCCGATCGCACCCAGTGGCGGGTCGGGCTTCCTGGCGTTACAGTGCCAAAAGACCGTGGCGGCTCCGATGGTCTGGCGGCTCCCAGCCAATCTGCTCAGAGGTCGGTGGATGGAACGCACAAGGACTGATCCGAAGTGCCCCAACTGCGGTTCTGTGGATGCGCCACGATTGATCGTCCGCGGAGCCGAATCGACCGGCTCCACCATCGTCGAGCAGAGCGTGATGCTGCAGTGCCGCCGGTGTCGCTGGGAATGGTCGGAACGGTCTCCCGGCTGGCGAGAGGCGTCCTGAACCGCTTGACCACGGGGCGCCCGGTGATTGCCACCGACGCACTACCCCGATCTCTCCTGGCCCCACCGGCGGGGATCAGGCGGCGATCGCCCCCACCACATAGTTGATGCAGGCGCAGAGCGACGCCACATCGTCGGGGTCCACCGACGGGAACATGGCGATGCGCAACTGGTTACGGCCCAGCTTGCGGTAGGGCTCGGTGTCCACGATCCCGTTGGCCCGGAGGATGGCGGCCACCGCGGCGGCATCGACCGAGTCGACCAGGTCGATCGTACCCACCACGTGGCTACGGTCCTGCTCCCTGGTCACGAAGGGGGTGGCAAAGTCTGAATTGTCGGCCCAGGTGTACAGAGTCTCGGCGGACTTGTCGCACCGGCCGGCCGAGAAGTCCATGCCACCGTGGTCGTTGAACCAGGCAACCTGGTCTTCGAACAAGAAGATGGTGGCCAGAGCCGGCGTGTTGTAGGTCTGGTCGAGCTTGGAATTGTCGAGGGCGATGCTCAGATCCAACGAGGCCGGCACCCAGCGCTTGGTGGCGGAGATGGCCCGGATGCGGTCCTGGGCCGCCGGCGACAGGAGGGCCACCCACAGCCCGCCATCCGAACCGAAGCACTTCTGGGGGGCGAAGTAGTAGGCATCGAACTGGGCCGGATCGACCCTCAGACCGCCGGCGCCCGACGTGGCGTCGACCGCCACCAGGCCACCTCCCTCGGTCGGCGCCAGGGCCCCGTCCGGACGGACGATCGGCATCATCACCCCGGTGGACGTCTCGTTGTGGGTGAGGGCGTAGAGATCGATGCCCTCCCGGGCCACCGGGTCCGGGTGGGTCCCCACCTCCGAGGCCAGGATCTCCGGATCGCCGAGATGGGGCGCCTCGGTGGCCGCAGCGGCGAACTTGGACGAGAACTCCCCGAACGTCAGGTGCTGGCTGCGGCGGTCGATCAGCCCGAAGGTGGCCGCGTCCCAAAAGCACGTGGTGCCTCCGTTCCCCAGCGCCACCTCATACCCGTCGGGCAGGGAGAAGAGCTGCCGCAGCCCAGCCCGCAGGCTTCCCACCACCGACTTGACCGTCTTCTGGCGGTGGCTGGTCCCGAGGTAGCTCCCGGCCGCCGCGGCCAGGGCTTCGACGGCAGCGGGTCGGACCTTCGAAGGACCGGAGCCGAACCGCCCGTCACCCGGAAGCAGGTTGGAGGGGATGGTGATGTCGGGGGTCTCGGTCACGTATGGAATCATGGCACCATGGCCCATTGGACAGAAAACGGCAGCGCCTGCGGGACGGGCCTGCCCGGCGCCAGGCCATGACCGGGCAGCGCATCTCGACCCGTATCGCCGCGGTTTCCCCGTCGGCCACCCTGGCCGTCGACGCCAAGGTCAGGCAGCTCAGGGCCCAAGGTGAGAGCGTCATCGGATTCGGCGCCGGCGAACCCGACTTCGCCACGCCCGAGCACATCGTGGCCGCGGCCGAGGTGGCCTGCCGCGATCCGCGCTCCCACAAGTACACCCCGACCGCCGGCCTGCCCGAGTTGCGTGAGGCCCTGGCGGCCAAGACCAGACGAGACTCCGGGCTCGAGGTGACCGCCGCACAGATTCTGGTGACCAACGGCGGCAAGCAGGCCATCGCCAACTCGTTCGCCACCCTCTGTGACCCGGGCGACGAGGTCCTCGTGCCTGCTCCCTACTGGACCACCTATCCCGAGGTCATCGCCCTGGCCGGAGGGGTGCCGGTGGTGATCTCGACGGACGAGACCAGCGGCTTCCGGGTATCCCTCGAGCAGCTCGAGGCGGCCCGAACACCTCGCACCAAGGTGTTGCTGTTCGTGTCGCCGTCCAACCCCACCGGTGCCGTCTATCCCCGGCACGAGATCGAGGCGATCGGCCGGTGGGCCGTGGAGCACGGCCTGTGGGTGCTCACCGATGAGATCTACGAGCACCTGGTGTACGGGGAGGCAGCGCACCACTCGATGCCGGTCGTGGTTCCCGACCTGGCCGATCACTGCGTCGTCGTCAACGGCGTGGCCAAGACCTATGCCATGACCGGGTGGCGCGTCGGCTGGATGATCGGGCCGACCGATGTGGTGACCGCGGCCACCAACCTGCAGTCGCAGGAGACGTCCAACGTGGCCAACGTGTCGCAGCGGGCGGCGCTGGCCGCCGTGTCGGGAGACCTGGCGGCCGTGGCCGAGATGCGGCGCGCCTTCGACCGGCGACGCCTGACCATCCACACGATGCTCAATGAGATCGAGGGGATCACCTGCATCCTGCCCGAAGGTGCGTTCTACGCCTTCCCGTCGGTGGAGGGTCTCCTGGGACGCGAGATTGGTGGCCGCAGGTCGACCTCGAGCAGCGAGCTGGCGGAGGTCGCCATCGACGAGGCCAAGGTGGCGGTCGTGCCGGGCGAGGCGTTCGGCTCGCCCGGCTACTTCCGGATGTCCTACGCGCTAGGCGATGACGACCTGGTGGAAGGTGTGTCCCGGCTGTCCAAGCTGTTCAGCGACGCTTCGTGATCCCGGCGGTGCCGGTCGGCACCCTGGATGCATCGATTCTCTGACCTTCAATAGAAAGGAATGCCATGGGTAGGGTGCTCGTCACGGAGAAGTTGGCCCAACCGGGCCTGGACCTGATGGCCGAGGCCGGCCACGAGGTCGACGTGCAACTCGGGCTGTCCCCCGAGGAGCTGGTCTCGGCCGTCGTCGGTGCGCAGGCCCTGGTCATCCGCTCCGCCACCACCGTGACCGCCGAGGTGCTCGCCGCCGGCACCGAGCTGGTGGTGGTGGGCCGGGCCGGCATCGGCCTCGACAATGTCGACGTCGCCGCGGCCACCGAACGCGGCGTGATGGTGGTCAATGCGCCCCAGTCCAACATCCTCTCAGCTGCCGAGCAGGCCATGGCCCTGTTGTTGGCCCAGGCCCGCAACATCCCGCAGGCCCACGCCGCCCTGGTGGCCGGCAAGTGGGAGCGGTCGAAGTGGGAGGGCGTCGAGCTCCACGGCAAGACCCTCGGCGTGGTCGGCCTGGGCAGGGTGGGGGCCCTGGTGGCCCAGCGGGCGATGGCCTTCGGCATGCGGATCGTGGCCTACGACCCGTTCGTGTCGGCCGACCGGGCCAAGCACATGGGTGTCGAGCTCATGGACCTCGACACGCTCATCGGTTCGTCCGACTTCGTGACCGTCCACCTGCCCAAGAACGCCGAGACCCTCGGGTTGATCGGCAAGGACCTGCTGGCCAAGGCCAAGCCCGGGCTCCGCATCATCAACACCGCCCGCGGCGGCATCGTGGACGAGGAGGCGCTGGCCGAGGCGATCCGATCCGGGCAGGTCCAGGGCGCCGGACTCGACGTGTTCGCCAAGGAGCCGACTACCGAGTCCCCCCTCTTCGAGCTGTCCTCGGTGGTGGTGGCCCCCCACCTCGGCGCTTCGACCACCGAGGCCCAGGACAAGGCCGGGGTGACGATCGCCGAGCAGGTCATCCTGGCCCTCAACGGAGACTTCGTGCCCTTCGCCGTGAACGTGGCGGCCACCGATGTCTCCGAGACCGTCCGGCCCTTCATGGGGTTGGCCGAGCAACTCGGTCGCATCGTCTCCTGCTTGAACGACGGGCTGCCCGACACGCTGGAGATCGAGTACCAGGGGGGCCTGGCCGGCGCCGGCACCGGCATCCTCACCCTGTCGGTGCTCAAGGGCCTGTTCGCCGCCGGAACGGCCGAGCCGGTCTCCTATGTCAATGCCCCCCAGCTGGCGGCCGAGCGTGGCCTGGAGGTGCGGGAGACGTCGACGGTGACGGCGCACGACTACGTCAACCTGATCACGCTGCGCAGTGGCGAGCACTCCGTGGCCGGGACCCTGACCGGGCCCCGCACCGAGCCGCGGTTGGTGATGATGGACGACCACACGGTGGAGGTGCCCCCTGCCCCCCACATGGTCGTGGTCCGCAACGACGACCGCGCCGGCATGATCGGCGTGGTGGGAACCATCCTGGGCGAGGCGGAGGTGTCCATCTCATCGATGGCGGTCGGACCGTCCGCCACCGGTCACACGGCGCTCATGGTGCTGTCGACGGATCAGACGGTGCCCGACCAAGCGCTCGTACTCCTGCGAGCGGCAGCGGGGATCAGCGACGTGCACACCATCGAGTCGTAGGGGAGCACCGATGGAGGCCACCGGGGACGGCTCGCCACGCGGCGCGTTCGCCCCCGGGCAGGTGGTAACCGTCTTCCGGTCCCGACGGCGGGACGAGTCGGAGGCTGCCTACACCGATGTAGCCGGTGCAATGGAAGCAGCGGCCCGGGCGGCTCCCGGCTTCATCGATTTCAAGACCTTCGTCGCCGAGGACGGTGAACGAGTCTCGCTGGTCACGTTCGACTCGCCCGCGACGCACCGGGCGTGGAGAGACGACCCTCGCCACCGCCGGGCCCAACAGCAGGGCCGAGACGACTTCTACCTCGAGTACACGGTGCAGGTCGGGGAGTGCATCCATGTGAGCCGCTGGGAGCGTCCACAGGCCTGAAGCGCCGGCGTTCGGGCGGGCGCGACCGCACCTGGCCGGAGCGCTGAATTCGTGCCTGGGTGTTGGCAGGGTGCCGCCTGCGTCACGTTCAGGTAACCCGCAAGTTATCTCTCTGTGTCACCGGCCGAATTCGATTGACTTGGGTTCGGGGCCATGCCAGAACACTACTGACAGGCAGGGATCGGCGGTCATCCAGCATGAATGGCCGGCCCCAGTGCGGTGCATTCATTCATCAATTCAAGGCCATTCTCAAGGAGTCGCACCAATGAACGTTCGTCGAGCCTCAACGGCTGCCGCCGTTTGCGTTGTCGCCTTGGTGTGCGTGGTCGCCACCCTGGCCTTCACCGGAACGGCCCACGCCGGCATAGGCCCGGGAGCGTCGGGCAACACCATCCCCGGCGCTGCCGCCGCGCAATCGCCTTTCACAGCTGGGACCTTCGACAGTGCCCAACCCATTGATGTGGTCGTCCCCGCCAACAGCATTCTGACCCCCGGCGCCACCATCTTCGTCCTGGAATGCGCGGCTCCGAACGGAGTCAACCCGACCAACACCGGCAGCTGCGACGGGAACACGGCCTATGACGGCGGGACCATCACCGTCAACGGCGACGGGTCGGTCGACATCACGGGCGGCTCCTCCGCATCGGCCCAGCCCTACAAGGTGTTCGCCCTGCCGGATCACGTGTCCCTGGGCGAGAGCCCGGCGGGC
>DASZJN010000095.1:0-1877 GCA_035948045.1 Acidimicrobiales bacterium
CCTCCGCCAGTACGATCTCGTGGCCGGCGGCGAGGATGGGGTCGGTCCCGCCCTCGGGGACGGGCCGGGTCAGCAGGACCCGCGCCACTCAGTGGGTGGTGTAGTCGATGGGGCCGGCGTCCGGAGTGCCAATGGCGAAGCAGAAGCAGTGGATGGCGGCGTTGTCGCTGACGGGCCGCAACGTGTGGACGGCGTCGGGTGGGATATGGATGAGGTCGCCCTGGCCGACCGGCCGATCCTCCTGGCCGATGGTCATGATCCCCCGGCCCCGGAGCACGTAGTAGAACTCGTGGGTGGGGTGGGAATGGGGCTCGACCCGACCTCCCCCCGGCACCTCGAACTCGTTCACCAGCTCGAGGAACCCCCCCTTGGTGACGTCCCGGAGCTCCCGGGGATTGACCATCCACCACACGGGCACGGTGCCGTTGTGCTCGACGACCGGCGCGGCGTCCTCGATGTTGCGTATGTCCATCGTCATGGCCGTGGCCACCTCCCGTTCAGTCGGTTCATTCGGACTCAGTGTGCGCAGTCGGTAGAGTGCATCCTGATACCGGTGTCAGGTTAGATCAGGTCGGGGAGGGTGCATGGGTGGCGCGGTGGGCCGGATCAGGCCGGAGGCACTGACACCGGAGGCATGGGCCCCGTTCGGCTGGGTTCCGGTGCGGGACACCGACCCGGAGGACGGAGCCGGGCGGTTGTCGTTCGCCTGGGACGACGTCCACGTCAACCTCATCGGCCATCGCCGCGACGAGGTGCCGGCCGTCGACGGCGGTCTGCAGTGCGAGGTCCTGTTCCGGCACGCCACGCACACCCAGGTGGTGATGCCTCTCGACGTGGCCGCGGTGATCGTGGTCGCACCGGCCGGAGCGGATCTGGACCGCCCCGGAGGGTGGGAGGCGATCCGTGCCTTCACCCTGCCCGTGCTGTCGTCCGTGGTGCTGCACCGGGGAACCTGGCACTGGGGCCCCTATCCGGTCGAGGCGGAGTCGGTCCAGCTCTTCAACGTGCAGGGCCTGCGCTACCGGGAGGACAACGACCGGATCGACCTGGCGGCGCTGGGCCGGTCCGTGGACGTAGTGCTGGCCTGACCCCAGCCGGGTCCCGACGGATGGTCCGCCTCCGGCTCAGCCGGGTGAGGAGGGGAAGAGGGCCCGGTGGACCATGGTGGTCAGCGTGTCGAGTGCGGCCTCATCGGTCGGCTCGCCCATGAAGTCCCGCATGAAATGAAATCGGTCGAGCATGGCGATGACCGCCATCCCGGCCACTTCGGGGTCCAGGTCTCCCGTCGGGCCGGCGGAGGCGATTCGCGACGCCATGGCGTGGATGTGGGCGGCCACCATCCTCCGGTTCTGGTCGCCGACGATCGGGTCGATGGAGGCCAGGTCGGTCCACGACCGGAACAGGGGCGCGTACCGGGACCACAGGGCTGAATAGTCCGCCACCCACTGGCGCAGGTTGTCCCAGCTCTCGATGTCGAGCTTGCTGCCCGCCTCCGTCACGGCGTAGAGGCTCGAGGCCTCGGAGGTCGCTTCGATGGTGAGGGCCCGGATCAGGTCCTCCTTGTTCGAGAAGTACAGGTAGAAGGTGCCATGGGAGGTGTTGGCGATGTCGACGACATCCTTGACCCGGGTCCCGTGGTATCCCCGCTCGTCGATCGCCTCCATGGCCGCGTCGAGAAGATTGCGCATGGTCTGGCGGCCCTGGCTTCGCAGCGCCCGCTTGCTGGCCGGAACGCCGACCGCCGGAGCCTCCGCCGGCGCGCCGTCCACCGGCGCGCCATCCCCTGGCTCTGGGGGAGCTGACGGCGGACGCGGCCTGCGGGACGCCGACCCGGTTGCCGGCCCGCTCGGGGGCCGCCGGGGCCGATCGGGTCCCTT
>DASZJN010000096.1:0-2816 GCA_035948045.1 Acidimicrobiales bacterium
CAACTCGGGCCCCATGTTCCACATGGCCACCCTCATGACGACCTTCGCCACGTTTCACCTCGGGGGCACCAACGTCATGACCCGGCGGGTCGATGCCGAGGAGCTCTGCCGGCTGATCGAGACCGAGCGCTGCAACTACGGTTTCGTGATGGGACCCACGGCCAAAGAGATCATGGAGGTCAACCGGGACGGCCGCTACGACCTCTCCTCGTTGCGGACGTTCGGGGCCGGCCCGGCGTGGAACGAGATGATCCGGGTCGACGACAGCCCCTGGGGGTTGCACCCGGCCGGGTACGGCCAGACGGAGGCCACGGGCATGCTCACCTTCAACGCCCTGGGCATCGGGAGCTCCGGCGGAAGTGGGCGCCCTTCACCGTGGGTCCAGGTGCGCATCGTCGATCCCGAAGGCGCCGACGTGCCCGACGGGGAGACCGGCGAGATCGTGGCCCGGGGCCGGGTGCTGACCAACGGGTACCACGACCGCGACCGGCTCAACGCCGAGCGCACCCGAGGTGGATGGTGGCACACCAGCGATCTCGGCAGACGGGAGGCGGACGGCTCCATCACCTTCGTCGCTCCCCTGACCAGGATTGTGAAGTCGGCCGCCGAGAACATCTACCCCGCTGAGGTCGAGAGCTGTCTCACCCGTCATCCCGGGGTCAAAGAGGCCGCCATCATCGGTGTGCCCGACCCCAAGTGGACGCAGAAGGTGGTGGCGGTGGTGGTGCGGGCCGACGGGCTCGAGGGCGAGGCCGTCACGGCCGATGCGCTCATTGCCCACTGCCGCTCGCTCATCGCGTCCTACAAGAAGCCGTCGGCCGTCGAGTTCGTCGACCGGCTGCCTCGTCAAGGCTGGGCCGTCGACTACGACGCCCTCGATGAGCGCTTCGGCGGAGGCGGCTACCCGGGGTTGGGGAGCGCCGTCTCGAAGATCTAGAAGGCAATCCGCCCGCCGGACCCCGTCGCCCACTCCACCGGCCCCTACGGGGCCAGCGTGCCGGCCAGCTCCTGCATCGCCGCCATCTCCTCGCCGTAGTGGGCCAGCGAACGGTGGTCGAAGCGAAGGCTGAACCCGGTGGCACCGATGGCGACATAGGAGGCCAGGAAGTCTCGCGTGGCGGATGGACTGCCGAGGGGATCGATGGGCGGCTCGGGGGCCAGGATCAGGTCCAGGGGGGCGCCGTGCTCCTCGGCAAAGCGGTCCAGAGCCTTGACCACCGTGGGATCGGCCAGCAAGTCGGTGAGCGGCTCGAGCTTGAAGCCGAAGGGCATCCAGGCGTCGCCCAATTCGAGGGCCCGGCGCAAGGAGCGGCGCGTCCGGCCGCCCACCCAGATGGCGAGCGCGCGCTCGAGCCCGGACGGCTCGACAATGAAGTCCTGGTAGTCGTAGTGGGTCCCGTGGTACTCGGGCAGTCGCTGGCCCCACGAGGCTCTGATGGCCCGGATGGCGTCGTCGGACCGGTCGCCCCGCCCGTCGAAGTCATGTCCCAATACGTTGAACTCGGGTTCAAGCGATCCGACACCGACACCGGCAATGACCCGGCCGTCGCTCAGGAGATCGAGGGTGCCCAGCCGTTTCACCAGTTCCAGCGGGTGGTGGTAGGGGAGGACGGCCATGTGGGTCAGCAGGCCCACCCGTGTGGTCTTGGCGGCGAAGAAACCCAGGGTGGAGAACGGGTCCCAGTAGCGGCCGCCCCGCACGGTGGAGGCGGCCGCCGGTATGGCGATGTGCTCGGAGCAGGCCACCCAGTCGTAGCCCAGGGTCTCAGCCTGTTGCACCACGTCGACCACGTCGCTGACGCTGGCCGTGACCTCCCATTCCGGAGGGTCGAACCGCGGGTTCATGTGCAGGACCGGGGTCACGATGCCAAGCTTGAGTGCCATGGCCCGCACGGTAGTGCTGGGCATCGGATCGGCGCGGCGCACCTTCGCCTCCCGGCAGGGATAACGGTCCTGCGATACCTTTACGGCGATGAAATCTCGTTTCTCGAAATAAAACTCATGAATGTGTGTGGCGGTGCAACCAAATGGCAACGAGGCAGCCCCGAGCCTGCACCACTGAGTGGGCAGGATGCCACCAGCCAGTACCGCGACCTCCGGTTGTGGTCGCTCTGAGCGGGGCGGCCACAACCGGAGGTCGCGGTCACTTGGACGGCATCTTCTCCGAGTACACCTGTGGCGGGGTACTCGGCGAAGATGCGGCATGGATTTTGACCTCGAGGGCACGTTCGGTGATGACTACCTCTACTTCTACGAGGAGTCGATCGACGAGCAGCACTCCGACGACGACGCGGCCGAGATTCTGGGGCTGTTGCAATTGGATCCCGGTGCCCGCGTGCTCGATGCCCCGTGCGGGCACGGCCGTCTCTCCCGCCGTCTGGCTGCCGCAGGCATGGTGGTCACCGGGATCGACCTCTCCGAGCAGTTCCTCGCCCTGGCCAAGGCCGATCTGGTTGGCCCCGGTGTACCACCGGAGTACCTCGTGGGTGACCTGCGCCGGCTCCCGACGTCGGGCCCGTTCGACGCCGTGGTGTGCTGGTTCACCTCGTTCGGCTACTACGACGACACCGACTGCCGCGCCACCTTGTCGGAATTCCACCGGGTGCTCCGCCCCGGGGGCACCGTACTGATCGAGACCATGCACCACGATGCCGTGGTCCGCCATTTCACGGCGGCACCCGATGCCACCGTGGTCACCCGGGGTGACGATGCGCAGGTCGACGTCTCCAGCTTCGAGCCGTTGACCGGCCGACTCGAGACGCAACGGTCGGTCTACCGGGACGGCGAGACGCGATACACGACGCATTTCATCCGGC
>DASZJN010000097.1:0-11592 GCA_035948045.1 Acidimicrobiales bacterium
ACTGATGGTGTCCACCAACTAGGGGCACGGCTACTGGATCGTGGAACAGAACGGGACGGCCATCGCCTTCGGTGACGCAGCGTCGCTGAGCCCCCCTCCCCTGGCCGTGCTCATGAACCCGGTCACCCCGGGTGACAAGGCCGTACTGTACGCATTCCAACAGCTCGGCAAGCCCTACATCTGGGGAGGCAACGGCCCCGAGGGCTTCGACTGCTCGGGGCTGACGCTGGCATCGTGGAGCCATGCCGACGGCATCGGCTTCGCCCGGGTGGCCAACGACCAATACCACACGGCCGGCACACCGGTGGCGATGAGCAGCCTCCAAGCCGGCGATCTGGTGTTCTGGGGTTACGTCCAGACTGATTGGAGCAGCGTCTACCACACCGCCCTGTACGTGGGCGGCAACCGCATCGTCGAATCCACCGGCGACCACGTCCAGCTCAATGCGCTCGGCCAGTGGGGCGCCGGCGACGTGATGCCCGTCGGGCGGAGGCCCTGAACCGGAACCGTCCCAGCCAGAGACGCAGCGACAGGGGCGGGCGGGTGAACGGGCTGGTCTGAACGCAGCGTGACCGGTAGTGCCCCGATGTGGCACGGTGTCGCCATGAGCATGGGCTCCGGCACTCCCCCCCGGTCCGGAGATCGCCCCCTGCTCCGCTACCGCTCCAGCGCCGGTCGCTGGGTGATCGCCGCCACCGTGCTCGGCTCGGGCATGGCCGCCATCGACGCCACCGTCATCGGCATTGCCCTGCCGACCATCGGGCGGGACTTCCACGCCTCACTGAGCACCCTGCAGTGGGTGGTCACCGGCTACACCCTCACCCTGTCCTCCCTGCTGTTGCTGGGCGGGTCGCTCGGCGACCGGTACGGGCGCAAGCGCATCTTCATGGTCGGCGTCGCCTGGTTCACCATCTCCTCGGCCGCCTGCGCCGTCTCGGTCGGGTCGGGCCAGCTCATCGTCACCCGCGTCCTGCAGGGGATCGGTGGCGCCCTGCTCACGCCCGGGAGCCTGGCCATCCTCGAGGCCTCGTTCGCCGCCGACGACCGCAGTGAGGCCATCGGGGCCTGGTCCGGTCTCGGCGGGGTGGCCACCGCGGCCGGACCGCTCCTCGGGGGCTACCTGATCACGGCCGCGTCATGGCGCTGGATCTTCCTCATCAACGTTCCGGTCGGGGCCCTGGTGCTGGCGTGGTCGGCCCGCCACGTGCCCGAGTCCCGCGACGCCACCATGTCGGGGCGCATCGATGCCGGGGGGGCCGTGCTGGCCACGGTGTCATTGGCGGCCATCGCCTACGCTCTGATCGAAGGCCCCTCACGGGGATGGACCTCGGGCACCGTGGTCGTCTCCCTCCTGGTCGGAGTGGTCGGAGCCGTGGCCTTCCTGGTCGTCGAGAACCGATCCGCGGCACCCATGCTCCCCCTCGGCCTGTTCCGCAATCAGCAGTTCGCGGTGACCAATGCCGTGACCTTCGTGGTCTACGCCGGTCTCGGGGGTGTCCTCTTCCTCCTGCCGGTGGTGCTGCAGGTCGTCAACCACTACTCGCCCCTGGCCTCGGGAGCGGCCCTGCTGCCCATCACGGCGGTGATGCTGGCCCTCTCGGCCCGATCGGGGCGCATCGCCTCGACCATCGGGCCCCGGGCGCAGATGGGCATCGGCCCCGTCGTCGTGGGGCTCGGGCTGGCCCTGTTGGTTCGCGTCCCAGAGAGCTCGTCCTACGTGGGCGGTGTCCTGCCCGGGGTCCTCGTCATCGCCTGCGGCCTCGCCACCACCGTTGCGCCGCTGACCGCCACCGCTCTCAACGCCGTGTCGGAGAGCCACGCCGGATTGGCCTCCGCCGTCAACAACGATGTCGCCCGCATCGGGGGACTCATCGCCGTGGCCGTGCTCCCGGCGCTGGGAGGGATCAGTGGATTGAGCTACCTCCACCCCCACGCCCTGGCCCACGGGTTTCAGCGGGCCGTGCTGATCGCCGGATCGTGGTGCATCGTCGGGGGCGTGCTGGCGGCGGTGGGGATCAGGAATCCGGTCCGTCGTGCCGAGCGGGACGAGGCCGAACCACCCGAGATCCTGAGCTACTGCGCCCTCGACGCCACCCCCCTCCGCGAGCGGGGGCAGTGAGGTTCAGATGCCGGCCCCGAAGGCGTCGTAGTCACGTCCCTGGCGGCGGGCCAGAGCCTGGCCCGCCTTCCACTGGAAGGCGCTGATTCCCCCGGCCTCCCAGGGACCGACCGATCCCTGTTGGACGGCCTCCGCATCCTTGGGGAGGACGCCGAACTGGGCCCTGACCTCGTCCACAGGCAGGTGGGCCAGCGAGAACCAGTCGGTCTGGAGGAAGTCGATACTGCCCGTGCACCGGGCTCCACGCCGCATGGCGTCAGCCACCCTGGTGGCAACGCCGGCGCGGGAGAGATGTCCGCGGTCGGACTGGAACAACCCCGCCCCCGTCGCCAGGTACCCGGTCTCGAACAGCGACACCACCATGGCCAGTAGCGAGAAGGCCCTCATGTCGTCGTTGGCACGGGCGATGAAGGCGAAGACCTCCAGCTCGGCTTCCACCGTCGTGCCGTAGTCGGCCACCACATGGACCCAATCGTGTTGGGCGAGCAGAGGGGGAGCCGAGCCGGGCCGGCCCGGGTAGTCGAAGCCACGGGCCCGGTAGAAGTCGGTCACCCGGCGGCCCAGGCTCCCGGTAGGGAGATCCTCCAGCTCCTGCCACTGGAGGGACAGAGCCGGGTCGTCGACCACGGCGTCCCACGCCTTGGACAGCCGTGAGGAGACGTGCAGGACCCGCTCGTGGTCGGCATCCCAGCCGGCGGTGTACCCGTTGCGGTCGAAGTCGATCGACGCCAGTCCGAGGCTCCCGGAGGCGAAGTCCTGGGCAATGGCGAGCATGCCCTCGTCGACGCCGGCCTCTCGGGCCAGCATCGACGTCCGACCCACCACGTCGGGCGGGATGGGCTGCTGCACCAGGACCAACAGGATGACCAGTTGGACGATGCGGGTGCGGAACATCTGGTCCCTGTCCGACATCACCTGGGCGAACTCCGGCGGGCTGATGGGACGGGCACCCAGATCGGGAGGGAACCCGGTCATGGCCTTGACCACAGACTCCACCAACAGGTGCTGGAGCGGGCTCAGATCGCCGTCTGGGGCGATCACGCCACGGATGCCCCGGCTGAGCGCCACGATCTCGTCCGCGTCGGGCGCCGCCAGGTTCACCGTCGACGAGTCGGGGAGGGACACCGGCACGATCCGACGTTATCCTCCGACATCAGAGGATCATCCGCCTTCCACCGCCATCCGGGACCCACCGCAGTCTCCCGACCGATGGGCGCAAGCGCGGGACACATCGCAATCGTCCACCGTCGCAAGGAGTCGGTCGCCATGGCCACCACCGTGAGATTCGGAGTGCTGGGGGCAGCGCGGATCGCCCCCGCCGCCCTGCTCCGACCGGCCGCATCCAATCCCGAGGTGACCGTGGATGCCGTGGCGGCGCGCGAGCTGGGCCGGGCCACCGACTTCGCCGCCCGGCACAAGATTCCGAAGGTAGCGGCCAGCTACCACGACATCGTGTCCGACCCAGCGCTGGATGCCGTGTACATCCCGCTTCCCAACAGCCTCCACGCCGAGTGGACTCTCGCCGCCCTGGCCGCCGGGAAGCACGTGCGGTGTGAGAAGCCGTTCACGTCCAACACCGACGAGGCGGAACAGGTGGCCTCCGCGGCCCGGCAAGGCGCCGATCGATCGGGCCTGGTGGTCATGGAGGCGTTCCACTATCGGCACCACCCACTCGCCCATCGAATGCGGGAGATCGCGGCCAGCGGCGAGCTGGGCCGGCTGCGCCACATCGAGACGTGGCTGTGCGCGCCGATCCCCAACAAGTCGGACATCCGCTACCAGTACGATCTGGCCGGCGGAGCCATGATGGACATGGGGTCCTATGTGGTCCACATGGCCCGCATGCTCGGCGGCGAGGAGCCCTCTGTGGTGTCGGCCCGGGCCAAGCTCCACAGCCCCGACGTCGACCGGGCCATGAGCGCCCAGTTGCAGTTTCCGAGCGGTCACACCGCCTCGGTGCACTGCTCGATGTGGTCCTCGTCGCTGCTCCACCTGTCGGCACGTGCCGTCGGCGATGCCGGCGAGCTGCGGGTCTTCAATCCGATAGCACCGCAGTACACCAGTTGGCTGACGGTCCGGTCTGGAGGAGGTCGACGGATCGAGATCCCCTCCCGTCGGCCCACCTACGCCTACCAGCTCGACCGGTTCTGCGACGCCGTCCTCCGAGATCAGCCGACCCTCACCGGCCCGGACGATGCCGTGGCCAACATGACGATCCTCGATGCCGTGTACCGTGCAGCCAACATGCGCGTTCGAGGAGCGTGAGCCCAGCCCGCCAAGGAGTCACCACCATGAGCACTTTTCCCTACGACGGCCGCTTCGAGATCCACCGGCAGCTTCCCGAGAAGGGGACCTCCCGGGAGGAGATCCTCGACGCGCTGCGGACGATGGCGACCGAAGAGGACGCCACCTGGGAGTCGGGCAAGTGCTCGGGGACCATGTACTGCGGCGACCACGATCACTACGGCTTCATGAACGAGGCCTTCGGCCTCTTCGCCCACGTCAACGTGCTCCAGCGGGACATGTGCCCCAGCGCCACCCAGTTCGAGGCGGAGATCATCGCCATGACCCTCGATCTCCTCCACGCCGACGCCGTCACCGACGGTGAGCCCGTCGGTCTGGTGGCCACCGGTGGCACCGGGAGCATCTGCCACGCCATGCTCGCCTACCGCGAACATGGCGCCCAGCAGCGCGGCATCAGTCGCCCCAATGTCATCAAGCCCGAGACGGCCCATCCCGCATTCGACAAGGCGTGCCATCTGTTCGGCATCGACCTGCTGACGGCGCCGGTCGATCCGGTCAGCACCGAGGTCGACACGGAGTGGGTCGATGAGCACATCGACCAGAACACCGTGGCCATCGTGGGATCGGCCTGCAACTACGGCTACGGCACCATCGACCCCATCGGGACGCTCTCCGACATGGCGTTGCGCCACGGCGTGGGACTCCATGTGGACAGCTGCCTGGGCGGGTTCATCCTTCCGTTCGGTCAGGAGCTGGGATACGACATCCCGGTGTTCGACTACCGCCATCCCGGCGTGACGACCATGTCGGCGGACACCCACAAGTACGGCTACGCCTTCAAGGGCACCTCGGTGCTCACCTTCCGGGACAAGGCCATCCGGAATGCCCAGTACTTCTTCCGGACGGACTGGAGCGGGGGCAAGTACTGCTCGCCGGGCATGGAGGGGTCACGATCGGGAGGGCTCATCGCCGCCACCTGGGCGGCGATGGTCCAATTCGGTCGTGAGGGCTACCGCCACTATGCCAAGGCCATCTTCGAGACTTCGGCGGCCATGCAGGCTTCGGTCCTGTCCCACCCGGAACTTCGGATCGTGGGCAAGCCCACCTTCCTGTTCAGCTTCACGTCGGACGAGTTCGACATCTACCACGTGAACGACTTCATGCGCGAACGGGGATGGCGCTTCAACGGGCAGCAGTACCCCAACGCCCTCCACATGGCGGTGACCCGGCCGCAGACCCAGGTCGGGGTGGCCGACACCTTCGCCGACGATCTCGCCGGGGCGGTGGCCTACGCCAAGGAGCACGCCGCCGAGTCGCCCAGGAGCGGGGCCGTCTACGGAGGCGTGGCCGGAGGGATGACAGACGAGGCGGACGACTTCATCAAGCTGGTCATGGGCGAGATGATGGATACCCAACAGGCCATCCCCGCTGGTGCCTGACGGAGCCGACGCATACGCCCTCGGGAGGTGAGCGAACGGACCCACGCGGGGCCGGACGACCGATTCGTCCTTGCTGTCGACCTCGGCACCGGCGGTCCCAAAGTCGGGCTTGTCTCCCTGACCGGCGTCATCGCCTATAAGGAGCACCTACCGGTCGAGACCCACCGGTCGAACGACGGCGGGGCCACCCAGGACGCCGAGCAGTGGTGGCAGCTGATCTGCGCCGGCGCCCAGCGGGCGGTGGGCTCCGGCGTGGTGTCGACCGAGCAGATCGTGGCCGTCTCGTGCACGGGCCAGTGGGCCAGCACCGTGCCGGTTGACGCCGCCGGGCATCCGGTGGGCGACTGTCTCCTGTGGCTCGACACCCGTGGGGGCCTTCTGTCCCGTCGGGCCGTCGGAGGGCCGCTCGGGGGATACTCCCCGCTGGCGCTGGCCCGCTGGATCCGGCACAGCGGCGGAGCGCCCTCGACGTCCGGCGCCGACCCCATCGGCCACATGCTCTACCTCGAGCACGAGCTCGGCCAGGTCGCCCGGCTGGCCCGGTGGTACCTCGAGCCGGTGGACTACCTGGCCATGCGATTCACCGGTGTGGCCGCGGCCTCGCCGGCCTCGATGGCCGGGGCCTGGCTGACCGACAACCGGCACCCCGAGCGCCTCGAGTACGACCCCGTGTTGGTCGGGGCCTCCGGCGTTCCTCTGCGGAAGCTGCCGCCGCTGGTGGCCACGGGCAGTGTGGTGGGCACGGTCCTCCCCGACGTGGCGGCCGAGTTGGGGCTCGTCCCCGGGGTGGCGGTCGTGGCCGGCACCCCGGACCTGCACTCCGCCGCCGCCGGCGCCGGCGCCGTCCTCGCCTATCAGGCCCACCTGGCCGTCTCCACCACGAGCTGGCTGAGCTGTCCGTACCCCGGGAAGAAGACCGACCCGATTCGCCAGATCACCACCGTCCCGGGCATCACCGCCGGCCTCAACCTGGTGGCCAACAATCAAGAGTCGGGAGGTGCGGCCCTCGAATGGCTCCGGAACTGCCTGGCGGACGGAGGGGAGCCGCACTCCTACGACCGGATGACAGCCCTGGCCGCCCAGGCGCCGCCCGGCAGCGGCGGGGTCATCTTCACGCCGTGGCTGGCCGGTGAGCGATCGCCGGTGGACGATCGTTCGGCCCGGGCCGGGTTCCACAACCTCTCGCTGCAGACCACGCGACCCGAGATGGTGCGGTCCGTGCTGGAGGGCGTGGCCTTCAACGCCAGATGGCTGGCCGAAGGGGTCGAACGGTTCATCGGTCGGCGACTCGGCCCGATCCGAGCCATCGGCGGGGGAGCCATCTCGTCCCTGTGGTGCTCCATCTATGCCGACGTCCTCGACCGACCCATCGAGCAGGTATCCGACCCCCAGCACGCCAACCTCCGGGGCAGCGCCCTGCTGGCGGGGATGGCGCTCGGACAGGTCCGGCCCCACGAGGTTCGCTCCTTGGTCCCCCTCGAGGCGACCCATCTCCCCGACCAGGACCATGTCCGACATTACGACCGGCTGTATGCCGAGTTCCCGGCGCTCTACTCGGCCCAGAAGGGGCTCTTCGCCCGGCTCAACCGGGGCTGACGGGATCAGCGGCGGCGAACAGGTACCCCTCCACGCTCGCCCGAGGACGAGAAGTCTTCCGCCGGTCCGGGCCGGCCCAGGAGGAACCCCTGGGCCTCGTCGCAGCCCATCGCCTGCACGGCGTGCAGCTCTGCTTCGGTCTCTACTCCTTCGGCCACGACGCACAACCCCAGCTTGTGGGCCAGGTCCACCACCGTGGAGATGATGGTGGGATCCTGTCCCGACGAGCCGAGTCCCGACACGAAGCTGCGATCGACCTTCAGTCGGTCGATGGGCAGACCCCTCAGATACAGGATGGACGAGTAGCCAGTGCCGAAGTCGTCGAGGGCCAGGTGCACGCCAAGATCCCTCACCTTCTGCATCATCGTCCCGATGGCCGACACGTCCACGACCAGGGCTGACTCCGTGACTTCGAGGACCAGCGAATCCGGCGCCAGACGTGAGGCCTCCAGGGCATGCTGCACGTGGTAGACGAAGTCCGGGTCTTGCAGTTGGCGGACCGACACGTTCACCGACAGCGTCAGCTCGGGTCTCCCCTCCTCCTGCCACCGGCGACACTGAACGGCCGCCTCGCGGAGCACCCATCGACCGACGGGGACGATCTCCCGACTCCGCTCGAGCAGCGGCACGAACTCGTCGGGGGCGACGTGGCCGAGCTCAGGGTGTTGCCAGCGCAGCAGCGCCTCCATGCCCACCAAGCCACCGCCCAGCTTGAACAGGGGCTGATAGTGGATCGAGAGCTGGTTCCGCTCGTGGGCCACCCGCAGTTCGTGGGCCAGCAGGCTACTGCGCCGCTTGTCCTCGCCCATCACCGGGTCGTAGCACTCGTAGCGGGCCGGGCCACCCCGTTTGGCCTGGTACATGGCCGCGTCCGCTTGGGCCAGGGAGATCTCCGGATCTGCCCCGGGCACCACAGGGGCGATGCCAATGCTCACCGACGTGTGCAGGTCGCGGTCGCCGACCACGACCGGCGCCCGCATGGCCGAGTGGATGCGCTCGGCCAGGGACTGTGCCGCGCCGATTGGGTCCTCGAGGTCTTCGGCCAACACTACGAATTCGTCGCCTCCCAGACGGGCTACGGTGTCGCCGGGCCGGACGTGCTCCTGCAGTCGAGCGCCCACCTCTATCAACAGCAGGTCTCCGGCCGGGTGCCCGAAGCGGTCGTTGATGGCCTTGAAATTGTCGAGGTCGAGGTAGAGGAGCATGGCGCCGCTCTCCCGGCGACTCAGCGAACGGGCCGTCTGGCGAAGCCGGTCGGCGAGCAGCGTGCGGTTGGGCAGCCCCGTGAGCTGGTCGTGCAGCGCCCGATCGGCCAGAGCAACCTGCTCGGCGTCGAGGCGGGCTTGGAGCGCCCGGCGGGCTCCGTCGAATTCGCGGATGATGCGAACCAGGCTGCCGTCGGAGCTGAGCCGCACCACATTGGAGGCCATCATGAGAAGGTCGTCACTGACCTGCAGGCGGCGGGCCTCCTCGGTCAGCACGGCGATGGTGATGTCGCGCCAGGAGAAGTAGGCCTTGGCCACGCTGGCCAACACAGCGTTCTCCACAATGGCCTGCTCGCCCTGGGAGGCCATGAGGGCGAGATCGTCGTCCGAGGCGGCCTCGTCGGTGGCCAGCCATTGTCCGATCAGCTCCGCGCCGAGGCGGGCGGTGCCGAAGGCGTTGCCCCGCAGGTCCTCGGCGAACTGTTGGTCGACCATCCGCCCGATCTCGCCGGCCCGGGCCTCGAGGGCCCGCCCGAGGGCGATCCTCTCCTCGCTCAATCGCGGCGTGCCGGGACGGTCCGCCCAGACCGCATCGAGTCGGGCTCCTCGAAGACCATCGTTGGCGACGCCCGCCGCCACGTCCAGTTCCGGATCCATGTTCGTGTTCATCGGCTCTCATGCGTCCGTACTTGACTACAGGGGTTGCGGTAGCTTCCCCTGGTCAGGCTGGCAGAGGGGACCGACGGGACGGCATGGTCCACCGGACCACGTCATCGCCGTCACGATGCCCCGACCTCCACTAGACAGTAAGTGTCCGGCTCTAACCGTCTGGTACACATTCATGGTCAAGAGTGGAGTCCCTCCTCCACCATCGCTCGCCTCTGCTTTCCCGCGCCCGCTCGAGGATTTCCCCGAATGGCTCGTGGTCACCGGAGTCGGGCAACCCGCCGCGTAACCGGTTCGTTCGCTCCCCCACCGCTCCGTGCGGGCCCGGCGGCGGACTGCATAGGGTGGGCTTCCCCGACCAGAATCGAGATTCAGGCCATGAAGGCAGCGGTGTATTACGAGACCGGCGGTCCCGAGGTGTTCCGCTACGAAGACGTACCCGACCCGGTCGCCGGCCCGGGGGAAGTGCTGGTGCAGGTCGAGGCGATCAGCATCGAGGGTGGCGACACCTTGAACCGCCTCGGCGGGGACATGTCCCGCTCTCCGCACATCGTGGGCTACCAGTGCGCCGGCACCGTGGTGTCCACCGGCGAGGGGGTCGGTCGCTTCGGGGTGGGGGATCGTGTGGTGACGGTGGGATTGGACGGCTCCCACGCGGAGCTCCGGGCCGTGGGCGAGGCCTTCGCCTGGGCCATCCCCGCGGGATTGACCACGGAGGAGGCGGCCTGCGTGCCCGTGCCCTTTGGCACCGCATCCGACTGCCTGTTCGAGTTCGGCCGCCTGCAGGCCGGGGAGACCGCGCTGATCCACGCCGGCGCCAGTGGGGTGGGCATCGCCGCCATCCAACTGGCCAAGCGAGCCGGGGCCCAGGTGCTCGCCACCGCCTCCAGCAGGTCGAGACTCGACCGCCTGGGCGAGTACGGGCTCGACCACGGGATCGACTACGCGACGGAGGACTTCGTCGAGGAGGTCCGGCGGCTCACCGACGGTCGGGGGGCCGACGTCATCGTCGACTCGATCGGGGGATCGACCCTGCAGAAGAGCCTGCACTGCCTGGCCTACCGGGGCCGGTGCATGACCTTCGGCGACGCCGGAAGAGAGCTACCAGCCAAGTTCGACATCTCGACCATGCGGATGAACAACCAGACGTTGGTGGGCTACTTCCTCGGTGCCGAGCTGTTCCTCGGCACCCGGGCGCACACCATGATCGCCAAACACCTCGACGACATCGCCGCCGGCGAATTGCGAGTGGTCATCGACCGGCGGTTCGGGTTGGAGCAGGCCGGTGAGGCCCACGCCTACATCGAGAGCCGGCAGGCGTTCGGGCGTGTACTACTGATCCCTTGACGTCCGGCACTCGGTAGCCTGCGCCGCATGATCCGCAGCGCCGTTCCAGCCGACGTGGCCACGCTCGTGGAGCTGATTCACGACCTGGCCGAGTACGAACAAATGCCGGGCTCGGTGAAGGTCGATGCGGGGCTGCTGCAGGCGGCCCTGTTCGTCCCCTCCCCCGCCGTCTTCGCCCACGTGGCCGAGGAGGAGGGCCGGATCCTCGGCATCGCGGTCTGGTTCCTCAACTACTCGACCTGGACCGGTCGCCACGGCATCTATCTCGAGGACCTCTATGTCCGTCCTGAGGCGCGCTCCCGGGGCATCGGCCGGGCGTTGCTGACCGAGCTGGCCTCGATCGCCCGACGCGCAGGCTACGAGCGTGTCGAGTGGTCCGTGCTCAACTGGAACGAGAGTGCCATCCGCTTCTATCGCTCGCTCGGGGCCGTTCCGAAGGACCAGTGGACCGCCTACCGCCTGGACGGTGCGGACCTGTCCGCACTGGCTGGCGGGGGCAGTCCGGGCCCGTGAGCACGGTTCCCATCTCGTAGTGCTCCGTCAGCTGGGTCGGTCGGCTCGGTCAGATGGTGAAGGCCAGGTTGTCCACCAGCTTCTGTCCCGACGCTCGATCGCCAGCGATGATGACCTCGCCCCCGGGGCCGGCGGGCCCGTCATGGCGGCCGCCGGTCAACCTCAGGAACAGCATGACGGGCAACTCGACGGAGACGGTCGGCGGCTGATCGAAGGCCTCCACGATGGCGGCGCGCCCGTCGACTTCGACCAACAGGGTGGCGGCCAGGGCGCCGGTGACATCGATGCGCACCCGGGACCCGTCCGCCAGACCCGCCTTCCGGCCCACGATGTAGCCGAGGCCGGTGGAGACCTCGTCCAGTGCGACTCGCAGGTCGCCCACCTCGGCCCGGGGCGCAGCGCCCAGCGCGAAACGGATGTCGTGCTCATGCATGAAACAGTCGTAGTGCCGAATCCTCATGAA
>DASZJN010000098.1:0-5733 GCA_035948045.1 Acidimicrobiales bacterium
CGACGAGGACACCGTGAGCACGGGGAGACCGCCGACCTGTTTGGGTCCGAGCACGGTCACCTCACCGGGGGCGACCGTGAACATGGAGACGGGGTGCGCTCCGCCCAGGACCCCCACCGTCACCATGGCCACCGACGGTCCCGGATTGGCCACCGCCAGGCTCTCCACCTTGGCGCCGGTGGTGCCGGGCGCCTCCGGCACCCCGGGACCGGGGACCAGCCATCGATCGGCCGCGGTCACCGTTCCCGAAGATGAGCCGAACACGGGTTGGGAGGCGGTGGACGCCGCCTGTACCGATCGGCCGGCCACGATCGGCGCCGAGGCGGTGACGGTGACCGAATACGGGACCTGCTGTGGGACCCCGGTCGTGCCGGACGCCACAAATGCCGACTCCGACAGCGGACCCACCACCAGGTGCCGGGGCTCGACCGAGCCGGAGGACAGGCCGAAGGCGATGGTGGCCGTGACCGGAGCGCTGGTGGGATTGGCCAGGTAGAAGGTCACCGTCGACCCCGACGTGTTGGTGGTCTGGGCAAACCGCCATACCGTCGAAAGGGCCGGGGCACCCAATCGGAGGGACAGCCCGCCGCTCGATCCTGAGGACAACTGTTGGAATTGGGTGCTGACCACCGTCCCTGATTGAGCAGTCACCAGCGTGGCGATGTCCGAGGAGTTCTGCACAAAGTCGCCCACGTTCTCCGCCAGCATCTGGCCGGCGGGGACCGTCAAGCCCTGATACGCCTGCGGAGCGATCAGACCGGCGCTGGTGAAGAAGGAGATGTTGACCGACGCGTCGGACGCTGCCGGATTGAACAGGGAGAGTGTCAGGGCGTACCCGGGCATCGTGGACCCACCGGCGAAGGCCCACCGGGAAGAGGGCTGCGTCGCGCAGGGCGCGGTGCTCCAGCCATTGGGTCCACCGACGACCTGGGTCACCGCCACTCCCCCGCCGGCGAAGGCGAAGGAGGACGAGCTGCTGCCCGGCGGGAGCCCACTGGCCGGGTTCACCGCGATGGTCCCGAGCGGCGGGGCCACCACGGATCGGCGCACGGTCGGCACGGTTCCGCTGCTCGTGGCCGGCCCGACGGAGGTCATCGCTCCGGACACTGACCTGGACGTGGAATTGGTCAGATAGATCGTCGTATTGGCGGCTGTCCCGGTCCCGGCCGCACAGAATGCCGACGCCGAATGGGCGTCTGGGGGCGCCATCACCACCCCGTCGCCGGTCCCGGGAACCGGCGCGGCCGACGAAACCGGGAAGAGCCCGTCGATCACCGCCCCCCCGACCAGCACCACAACGACGGGAAGGATGACCGCCCACCGACCGCGGAGCGGTCCCAGCGAGGTGCGGCGAGGCCATCGCGGGTGGGGTGACCGGTGCGGACCCGGGTCCCCACCTTCGAGGGCTTCGGGCCCCGGCCCGTCGGCGTCGGTCACAGCCTCGCCTCCCCTCCTGCCTCGAACCGTTCCGCCGGCGGTCCGGCGGCGCCGTCACGACCGCCGGCACCGGTTCGCCGCCGGTGGATCCGTACCCGCTGCCAAGGACCACCCAGGCGCCGGCCCAGCAAGAAGACGACCGCCGCCAGCCACACCACCATCGAGAACAGCAAGGCTGCCGGAGCCACCACCCCGCTGTCGAAGTGCAACGTGCTGACCCCCGGCGCCGTCACCCGGTAGCGGGCTGCCCATCCGAACGACGGCGACCGGCTGGCCTGGGCGCCGGTGTGGGTCGTCAGGCTCCAGCGACCGGCCGGGGCCAACGCCGCCAGCACCGTGCCCGCCGCTAGGGGACCGGTGAACGAGCGTGACGCCGCCGGACCCGGAAGCACCGGTACGGCCCCGGGGACGGCGGCCGACCCGGGAGGACCGCTCAGCACCCCGGTGCCCGCTGCGGATGCCACCGGGCCCTTGCCTGCGGTCACCTGGGCACGCAGCGGGATCGAGGCGGCATTGGCGTAGACGGTGATGCCGGTGCCCGACACCACCGGGGTGAGATCGAGTTGATGACCGAGCGCCGGAGCCAGATCCGCTGGCACCGGGTACACCTCTGGACTCTGCTCACCGGTGATCTCCGGTGCCAGTGAGGTCACGAGCGCCACGTAGAGCACCCCGGCCGGAGCCAGCATCCGTCCCAACTGGTCCGTCCGATCGGTTCGGGCCAGGTTGACCGCCGCCACCAGACCGGCCGCCGGACCCGGTCCGGGCGCGTTCCACAACCACCGGGCATCCGGGGCACCGTCCACCGAAGTGGCGTAGGCCAATCCGTCTCCGGCGCTCCACGAACCCAGATTGAGGGATCGCGTATCTCCGAGCCACAGGACCCGAAAAGACCCGGCTGCCGGCCTCGAGTGCATCCAGGCCACCGACTGGCTGAAGTCGTTGAGTGGGAGATTCCATCGACCGGGCAGCGCGGCCACCAGCGTCGGGGTGGCCCCTAGCACCACGGCGGCGGTGGCCATCACGGTCACCAGCTGGCGCCACCCGAAGTCCGCGGCCCGCAGGTCCTCCTCGAAGGCGGTGACACCGAGCCCGATGGCGGCGGAGATTGACACGGCAGCCGGTCCGAGCAGGACCAGCGGGTCGATGGCCAGGCTGCCGGTCCATCCCCGTCCGATGGCCCAGGCCACCAGCCAGCACACGAGCGCGATCGACCAGAACCGGCCCGCCCAGCGAAACCTCGCCCCGCGGGCCAGGGCCAGCGGCACCACCGCCGCCACGGCGAATCCCCAGGCCAGGGGCGAACTGCCGATGGGGCCGACGGCGAAGCGGAGGAGGGATCCCCACGACGCCGCCCCCGACACAGGAGTCGGCACACCGAAGACGGCGACGGCCCCGCGGCCAGCCGAGAGCACCCCGATCACCCACGGCAGGCAGATGACGGCGGCGACCAGGGTCGAGCCGACGGCCAAGGTGAGTGCCTGCCGTGTGGACCGCCAGTCTCCATAGACGACCGAGGAGAGCACCAGCGCCAAGACCACCAGGAGGACCACGATGGCTGCGGCCGGGACGAAGGAGACCAGGACGGCTTCGAGGAGCCCGAGGGCCACCACGTTTCGTACCCGGCCGTGCCGCAGGGTCCAGGCCGAGAATCGGCGGAGCGCCGATGGCGGGGCCTCGGGTGCGAGGCCGGCGCGGCTGGCCGCCGTCGACACCGTGGGCGCGGGCAGGTGGGCTCGGGTGTACGGGTCCGTGCCGGTGGCCCGAAACAAGAGCGTCAAAACCCAGGGGCCTCCGGCGTAGACGACCAGGGCACCCCACCGCCCCAGGGCCAGGGCGTTGTAAGGCAAGGCCATGGCCAGATAGGCCAAGCCGGCCACCAACGAGGCCCGCTGGGAGCCGAACGGGCGCATCAGCCTGACGACACCCCACGCCCCCAAGGGCACGCAACCGAAGATCATCACCTTCTGCGCCAGGCCCATGGCGCCCAGTAGCACCGTTCCGACGACGCCGGCGAGGGCAAGGGCAGGGGTGGCGGGAGCGGTCGTCCCCACACCCGAGGGGTGCCATCCCGTGCCGAACTGGGACAACGTCGAGGACCAGCTCGGAAAGGGGGTGAACTGGCCGACGGCGGGGAGGTGCCCGGTGATGACCCCCCTGGTTCCGATCAGCACCACCACCGCCGCCACCAGCCACACGGTGGCCCGCACCCGACCGGGGATCCAGCCCCGCGCCGAGACGGCGGGAGCCTGAGCGGCCGTCGGGCCGATCAGGGAAGCGCCCTCACCGATCGAACCATCCGATCGACCAGCCTCCAACAGGACGGCCTCTTCGGCGACGGCCATCTCATGAGCATGCGCACCGTGGAACCCCTGTTGGAAGACGCGGCGACCATAGGCGGAGAGCCTGGCGCTGCCCCCCACCTGGAGCAGGCGTATCTCCTTGTCGCCCAGTCGGCGAAGGCCCTTCAGTTCCTTGCGCTGGCGACGGACCACCCCAAGGCGCCCGATGTTCCACCTCCAGGCCCGCATCACCGCCCGGGCCCGGGCCCGGTTGCCCGCCAACTCGGCCACGACCACCTCGCCGATGGCCAGGATCACGATCTGAGGCAACACCCGTATCAGATGGAAGGGCCCGTAACACTTGAACACGGCCAGGAGCTCGTGGCGGCGCTGGAGCTCCTGCAGTGTGATCGGGTACCTCGACGCGTGGCCCGAACCGGCGGCCACCAGCGACTCGTCGATCACGCGGGCGCCGCCCGCGAGCTCCTCGAGGTGGCGGACCCGGGCGTCGGGGGCGACGATGATGCGGGCTCCGGCCACCTGGGCGCGCCAGCACAGGTCGAGGTCCTCACCCATGGCCACGATGGCGGCATCAAAGCCCCCGAGCTCCTCGAACAGGTCGGCCCGGACCAACGTCGAGCCGCCCGGGGCCACGAAGACGTCGCGAACCGCGTCGTGCTGACCGTGATCGATCTCGTTGGGCTGCACCCGATCCGTGACCGAGCCCCCCTTGTCCACCGTCATTCCCACGTGGACCAGGCGCTCAGGGTCGTCCCAACTCACCACCTTCGGAGAGACGATGCCGGCGTTCGAGCGGAAGGCCTCTTCCACCATCAAATGGACGGCATCGGGGAACAGGGCCACATCGTCGTGGCACAAGAGGAAGTAGTCCGCACCCTCGACCATGGAGCGAACCTCGTTGATGGTGGTCCCGAACCCCCGATTCTCCCCGAAACGGCGCACGTAGGCCGAGGGCAGGACCGCGGCCACACGAGCGGTCAGGTCGTCGCCGCTGCCCGAGTCGAGGACCAGAACCGAGAGCTCCGCATAGTCCTGCGATGCGAGTGAAGTCAGCGTCTCCTCGAACCACGGACCCGGATCGTGGGCGACGACGACGGCGACAACCGGCGGTGCCAGTGTTTCCATCAGGGATCAGAGGCTATCGGGCCGAGACCGTTCCGCGGTGTCTTCCCTGCTCATAAAGGGCAAAATAACAAATCGTCGGCATCTGCTTGCAAATGTTTATCTTTGTGTATACACTTGCATCCATCGGGACACGGCCCAGCCGTGGTGTCAACCACACCGCGACGGTCCGACGCCTCGTCGGTCGTGTCCCAGCGAAGTACTCGTCACCCACATGAAGGAGAACACCATGCCAGAGATCAAGATGCCGGAGATCAACACCGACTTCAGCAAGGCGGCCAAGGACATTGCCGACGTCGCCAAGGACGCCACCTACGTCGTCATCGGAGCCGGCGTTCTCGGCTTCCAGCAGGTCCAGGTGCAGCGCCAAGAGCTGCTCAAGCGCCTCGCCGACCCCAAGGCCAGCATCGAGGACCGGGTCAATTCGGTGCGCAGCGATCTGAGCGGAGCACTCCACAACGTCGACACCACCCTCGTGGGACTGGTGGAGCGTTTCGAGGAGATCGTCGAGCGGTTGGAGACAGCCGTGGCCCCCTTCGAGGACCGTCTTCCCACCCAGGCCCGCGACCTGGCCCGGCAGGCTCACGCTCAGGCCACGGAAGCCCGCACCCAGCTTCGCACCCTGATCCCGACGGTCGCAGCCTGACCGTCTGACCCGACGCCGCCGACCCCGGTCGCCGGCAGGGTCGGTGCCGACGCCGGCATCACCGCCGACGATGCCGATCCACCTCGTCCGACCAAGAACGGCCCGCTCTGCGGGCCGTTCTTGACGTCTCGGAGTAGTCGTGGGGTGACGGGCTGGGCTCCCCCACGACCCTGCCGCCTGAGGCGGCACGATAAACGGCGCACCACAGACGGCGCACCACAGGGC
>DASZJN010000099.1:0-7878 GCA_035948045.1 Acidimicrobiales bacterium
TGTACGCGTCGGGGACGGAGAATTCCGGGGTGAGCCTGTTCGTCCAGAACGACCGACTGGTCTTCGATTACAACTGCTTCGGGGACCACCACGTGGTCGAGTCCGAGAGCGCGGTGCCGATCGGTCCCTCGGTGGTGGGGCTGCAATTCCGCCGGACCGGGAGGAGTGCCGAGGCCACCCTGGTCATCGATGGGAAGCCGTGCGGCCACCTGTCGGTCCCGTTCGCCATGACCATGATCTCGAGCGTGGGCCCGAGCATCGGCTACGACCACGGGTCACCGGTCAGCGAGCGCTACCGCGGCCCGTTCCCCTTCGAGGGCCGGTTGAGGCGGCTCGACGTCGCCGTCCTGGGAGCGCCCGGCCGCGACAGCGCAGAGGCCGAGGAGCGCGCCGCCATGTCCCGCCAGTGACGGTCAGGCGGTGAATCTGGCCGAGGCCCCCGCGTCCACGTCGATCACCGACCCGGTGATGTGGCGCGCCCCCTCCGAGGCCAGGAAGACCACGGCGGCGGTGATCTCCTCGGGCTCGATCCACGGCACGGGCTGCACATGGAGGGCGGCCATGCCGGGAGCCACGTCCTCGCGGGTCGGGTGCTCGAGGTCCGGTCGCATCAGTCCGTAGAGGGCATCGTTGTGGACCATCGGGGTCGACACATTGCCCGGGGCGATGGCGTTGACGGTGATCCCGAACGCGGCCAGTTCGAAGGCCACCGACTTGCACAAGCCGATCACCCCCCACTTGGACGCCACGTAGGCGGGGATACCCGGGTTGGACGAGCGGCCCATCATCGACGAGATGCCGATGATCCGCCCCCAGCGTTGCTTCCGCATGTGGGGGGCGGCGGCCCGCATGACGTTGAACACACCGGTCAGGTTGGTGTCGATGGTCTCACTCCACTGGCCGGCGTCCATGGTGCAGATGGATCCCATGGCCGCGACCCCGGCGTTGGCCACCAGGATGTCCACCGAGCCCAACTCGGCCTTGGCGCCGTCGACGAAGGCGAGCATGGCTCCGAGGTCGCGCACGTCGGCCACCGCCGACAGGCACCTCCGGCCCTGCTCCTCGACCAGGCGGACCGTCTCGACCAGGTCGTCCTTCGTGCCCAGGGGATAGCCCACGCTGCTCAGGTCGTGGCCGAGGTCGCACAGGGCGACGTCCGCCCCCAGGCGGGCGAACTCCAGGGCATGGCTGCGTCCCTGCCCTCTCGCCGCTCCCGTGATCACCGCCACCTTCCCGGCGAACGGCAAGGCGTCACTCTGGTTGCTCATCGGTCCTCCGTGACGATGCGGGGGGCGCTGGCCCCCGCGGGCCGGGTGTGCCCCGAGGGGACGATCCTACGGGTCGCTACGCGGCCGGCGCTGATCCGTCCTCAGGCGGAGCGACCCCACACCGCCAAAACCTGGCGGTAGCGCCGGTCCCAGCGGGCATAGTGCTGCCGCAGGGCCGAACCGGGCCAGCCGGTCGGGAGGAGCTCGGCCGGCAACAGAGGGTCGCCCTGAAGGTGGCGGAGCACCGAGGCGGACAGCTCGAACCCCCGGGCCAGGTCGGCCGGGTCGGAAGGCGACAGTGCCTCGAGCTGGCGGCCCAGGTCGTCGGACCGGAGGGCCCAGCCCTCGAGATCCCACAGCCGGGCGGCCAGCGCCACGGGGTCCCCGTCGGGCACCCCGGTGAGCAGCTCGACGTCCGCATCCGCCGACGGGTCCGGCCCGAGGTCGATGTTGTCGGGCCGCATCCACACCCCTTCGCGCCGCTCGGCCATCCGGGCCAGCATCAGCCGCTTGCGCCGCGCGGCGCGATCGTCGGCCGCCCGGCCCGAGGCGGTCACAACCGCCACCCGCCACTGCCCCTGCCATGGGCGGGTCTCCCCCCGGCGGCTGGCGGTCTGGCGCCCCTGGCGCTCCAGCAGATGGCCGGCCAGCCGGTAGCGACCGGATCCGTCGGTGATGACCTCGCCGGCCGTTGCCATCCGGCTCAGGGCCACGCGCGTCCGGTTCTCGTTGATGCCGAACAGCCCGGCCAGGTGCACCAGATGGGAAACGGGCAGCTCGGGCGGGTCCTCGCCCAGCAGGGCGCTGGCCAGCACCGATCGGGCCGTGAGCGGGGCATTACTCTCTTGCGTCAATTGTCTGATATCTGTAATATCCCATAGATGGCGATCACCATGGTGGCTGATCAGGCGGTGCGACCGGAGGTGCTCCCGACCGAGCGACTGCTGGACAACGGGATGGCCCGACCCCAGCTGCGCCAGGAGTTCCGTCGTATCGACGACGTGCGCAATGCAATCAGCGTGGCATCGCTCTGGTTCTGGGTGGCAGTGCTGATCGGTGCCGCGGTGTGGATCGGCAACCCTCTCGTCTACCTGGCCGCCTTCCTCCTCATGGGCCCGATGAACGCCCGCTTCGCCATCCTCATGCACGAGGCGGCCCACAAGTTGCTCTTCACCAACAAGCGCGCCAACGACTGGGTGGGCACCTGGCTCATCGCCTACCCGGTGTTCACACCCATCTCCATCTACCGGCGGGGCCACTTCGCCCACCACAAGGAGGAGTTCGGCCCCCGCGAGCCGGACATCGCCTTCTACGGCGGCTACCCGTGCGACCGGCGCGCCCTCCGGCGCCGCCTGGTGCGCGACGCCGTCGGCATCTCGGGGTGGAAGAACTTCACGCCGCTGTTCAGGGCGCTGCGGAACGAGTCGTTCCGACGGGTGTCGCTGTCGATCATCGGCGTGCAGGTGACGCTGTGGGCCGTCATGTGGGTGGCCACCGGTCGTTGGTGGATCTATCCCCTGCTGTGGTGGTTGCCATGGATGACCCAGTGGCGGGTGATCAACCGGCTGCGGGCCATCGCCGAGCACGGCGGGCTCGAAGCGAGCGCCGACCGCCGGGTCACCACCCACAACGTCCGCCAGACGCTGCCGGCCCGGTTCTGGTTCGTCCCCTACAACACCGGGTGGCACCTGGCCCACCACGTGGACATGGGAGTCCCCTTCCGGCAGCTGCCCGCGTTCCACGCCGAGTTGGAGCGGGCGGGCTACATCACCGAGGGCCTCACCTATCCCAACTACCGCTCACTGTGGAAGGCGCTGGCCTCAGCCTGAGGGCGGCTGCGCCCCGGACGCCCGGTTGCGCAGGGCCCGGTAGTGGCCGACCAGGGCCGCCGTCGAGCTGTCCTGCCCGCTGACGTCGGGGGCGTCGGCACTGGTCAGGGCCGGTGTCAGCTGCTCGGCCATCACCTTGCCCAGCTCGACCCCCCACTGGTCGAAGGAGTCGATGCCCCAGATCGCCCCCTCGGTGAACACGGTGTGCTCGTAGAGGGCGACCAGCTGGCCGAGCACCGACGGTGTCAGCTCGGGGGCGACGATGGTCGAGCTCGGGTGGTTGCCCGGCATCACCTTGTGGGGCACCAGGTCGGCCGGCGTGCCCTCGGCGGCCACCTCCTCGGCCGTGCGGCCGAACGCCAGCACCTTGGCCTGGGCGAAGCAGTTCGACATCAGAAGATCCTGTTGCTCGCCGGTCTCGTGGGTCGACCGGGCGAATCCGATGAAGTCGACGGGCACGAGCTTGGTGCCCTGATGCAGGAGTTGGTAGAAGGCGTGCTGACCGTTCGTCCCGGGCTCGCCCCAGAAGATCTCGCCGGTCTGCCCCCACACCGGTGAGCCGTCCCGGCGCACCGACTTGCCGTTGGACTCCATGGTCAGCTGCTGCAGATAGGCCGGAAACCGGGCCAGGCGCTGGTTGTAGGGGAGCACGGCGTGGGTCTCCGCCCCGAACAGGTTGTTGTACCAGACGTTGAGCATGCCCTGGATCACCGGCATGTTGGCCTCGAGCGGCGCGGTGGCGAAGTGCTCGTCCATGAGGTGGAATCCGGCCAGCATGTCGGCGAAGGCCTGGGGGCCGATGGCCACCATCAGCGAGAAGCCGATGGCCGAGTCGAAGGAGTACCGACCGCCCACCCAGTCCCAGAACCCGAACATGTTGGCCGGGTCGATGCCGAACTCCCGCACCCCGGTCTCGTTGGTGGAGACGGCGACGAAGTGGCGGGCCACGGCCTCGGCCCCCGTCCCCAATCCGTCGAGGAGCCACTGACGGGCGGCGGAGGCGTTGGTCAGCGTCTCCAGGGTGGTGAAGGTCTTGGAGCTCACCACGAAAAGGGTGGTGGCCGGGTCGAGGTCGAGGGTCTGGCTGTAGAGACTGACGGGGTCGACGTTGGAGACGAACCGGCACTCGATGTCCGCCGACGCATAGTCACGGAGCGCCTGGTAGGCCATGGCCGGGCCCAGGTCGGAGCCGCCGATCCCGATGTTGACGACGGTCGTGATCCGCCGGCCGCTGTGGCCGGTCCATCGGCCCGAGCGAATCGCCTCGGCCACCGATCCCATGTGGTCGAGCACCCGGTGCACGTCGGCCACCACGGCCTGTCCGTCGACCTCGAGGCGGGTGCCCTTGGGCATTCGCAGGGCCACGTGGAGCGCAGCCCGGTCCTCGGTGGTGTTGACGTGCCGCCCGGCGAACATGGCGTCCCGGCGCTCCTCGACCCCGGCCCGCCGGGCCACGGCCAGCAGCGCAGCCACGGTCTCGTCGGTCACCCGGTGCTTCGAGTAGTCCAGATAGAGGTCACCGGCGGTTGCCGTCATCCGGGTGCCGCGGCCGGGGTCGTCGGCGAAGAGCTGCCGCAGGTGGCGCGACCCCACGGCCTGGTAGTTCTCGGCCAGGCGACGCCACTCGTCGGTGGCGGGGACCTCGACAACTCCATCGTTCGTGCTCATCGCGCCACACCCAGTGATCATTCGTCGCTCTCTGACGGAGAAGATTACCCACCATTCATCTTCCAGTGACGTGTCGATCGCGTGCCGTTCACCTGGGCTTCTTAGGTTGGGTGCGATGGCAGCGAACCACGACACCGAATGCTCACGCCCCGCTCGACCCTCGAGCGGGCGGCGCGCATCAGCAGGGTCCGGGGCGCACCGTCCGGGGGCCTGGCCTCCTCTGCCTCTCACGGCATCGACAGCAGACACCGCACTTCCGGTGAGGCAATCCAACAGCGGTGTTGCCGCCCGCGCCCGTCGGCGCCACTACCGACCGGCGGCCTGCACCCTGTTCCGGAGAGCCCGGGGTCAACGATGACCTTGGCTCTCCGCGAAGTCGAAAGCGGGGTACTGCCTCCCGCCGGCCATCCCACCATCCTGATCATCGACGACGACACCCAGTCCCGCGAATGGATGGCGGCCACCCTGTCGGTGGAGGGGTTCGATGTGGTCACGGCCACCAACGGGGACGTGGGGGCCGACCTGGTCCGTTCCGTCAGCCCCTCCTTGATCGTGCTCGACGCCCAGCTGGCCGACTCCCGGGGCCTGGCGGTGTTCCGGCGCATCGCCTCCATCTCCGGCGTGCCAGTGATCATGGTCACCTCCCGCGACGACGAGCTCGACGCCGTGCTGGCCCTGGAAGCCGGGGCCGCCGACCACATCACCAAGCCCCCACGGCCCCGCGAGCTCACCGCCCGCATCCGGGCCGTCCTGCGGCGGGTGGGCCGTCAACCGCTGCAGGTGGTCTCGATTGCCCCCGTGGGCGTGTACACCCTGGGGCCGGTGTGCATCGACGTCTCGTTGCGCGAGACGGCGGTGCGGGGCGAGATGGTCGAGCTCTCCCGCAAGGAGTTCGACCTGTTGGCCCTGCTCATCTCCGAAGCGGGACACGTGGTGACGCGCCAGCAGTGCATGGAGCGGATCTGGAAGGACCGGGCCAAGCGCGACAGCCGGACGCTCGACACCCACGTGAAGCGCCTGCGCAAGAAGGTCGAGCTCAATCCGGGTGATCCGCAACACGTGTTGACAGTGCGTGGGATCGGATACCGCTTCAAGCCCTAGGGGTCTGCCCGACGCCGCCTCACCTCTGTCCTCCCCCACTGGTCTGAGTCGGGTACGCGGGCGGACCCCTCGGGCTTGAAGCACCAGTCAGGGAAGTCCGTGACCCCGTTCCCCGGAGACCCTTGCCGTAGACTCGGCGCCGCGATGGGGCTGGCCAGAACTACCGAGCTCGGCTGCTGATGGCTCCGGGGGGAACGGAGGACGCGGCGCAACCGGAGGCGATGGTGCCCGCACCCAGGTCCGGTCCCGATCAGCGTTTTCCCGAGCCCGCGGTCCGCGTCGCCGCCATCGCTGCTGGCGGGTCCCTCGGCACCCTGGCCCGGTACGGCGTGGGCCGGGCGCTGGTCCCCGCCCCTCTCGGGTTCCCCTGGCCGACCTTCGCGGTGAACGTGGCCGGGTCGTTCCTTCTGGGCTTCATCCTGGTCCTGGTGGTGGAGCGATGGCCACCGACCCGGTTCGTGCGGCCCTTCGCCGTCATCGGGTTCTGTGGCGGTTTCACCACCTTCTCGACCATGGCGGTGGAGATCGCCCAGCGCGGCCAGCACGGGAAGGTGGGCATCGCCGCCCTCTACCTCATGGCCTCGCTGGCCGCCGGGCTGGCCGCCGTGGCGCTGGGCATGACGGTGGCCCGCGGCGGCCTCGGCCGTCCGCCCGGTGACCGGTCGATCCCCGACCCTGACGATCTGGGCGTGCTCGGCCCGGACCAGATCGCCCCGCCATGATCCTCGCCGGCCTGGCGGTGGCCGGCGGCCTCGGCGCCGTGCTGCGCTACGCGGTCGACCACGTGGTGCAACGACGGGCCGTGACCGCGTTCCCCCTCGGGACGCTGGTGGTCAACCTGAGTGGCTCGCTCGCCCTCGGAGCCCTGGTGGGATCGGGCCTGCACCACGGGATCTCGACCACCTGGCTCACTGTGGCAGGCACCGGGCTCATCGGTTCCTACACCACCTTCTCGACGTTCACCTTCGACACGGTGCGTCTGGTGGGCGCCCAGCAGACGGTGTCGGTGCTCAACGCCGTGGTCAGCCTCACCGCCGGCATCGGCGCGGCCGCCGCGGGCCTGGCCGTCGGTTCGCTCACCTGAACTGGACGGACGAGGTCGCCCGGTGGGAGCGGCCGGACCGGGCCGGATGCGGGCCATCGTGGGTGCTCACGGGCAGAAATGGCATCTGACCAGCTGATTTGGGCCTTCGCCCCACAATGTTCACAAAAGGATCACCCCTAGGTATCCCGCGAGTCGTTTCCCGTTCACCTGGGTTTCCTAGGGTCCGTGCGGGAGGTCGGTGCTGCCCATGGTTGCTGTCGACGAGAGCATCAGAGTGCTCGTGGTGGAAGACGAGGAGTCCTATCGCCAGGCCTTGGCCTCGGGTCTGGGACGGGAGGGCTTCATCGTGCAGGTGGCGGCCGATGGGGTGGAGGCCCTCCGTCTCTTCGCCGAGGACCCTCCCCACATCGTCCTGCTGGACATGCTCCTGCCGGGCATGCACGGCATCGAGGTGTGCCGCCGGATGCGGCGTCTGGCCCCCGTGCCCATCGTCATGGTCAGTGCGGTCGACAGCGAGCTCGACGTGGTCCTGGGCCTCGAGCTCGGTGCGGCCGGCTACGTCACCAAGCCGTTCCGCCTGCGCGAACTGGTCGCCCGGATGCAAGCCATCCTGCGCAGGGTGTCGCCACCCGATGTCCCGCCGCTCGAGATCGGCCCGTCGGAGCCCGAGCCCGTCCTCGAGTTCCCCGATGACGACGAGCGGCCCGATATGGCCTTCGGCTCGGTCGTCGTGGACTTCGTCCGCCGTGAGGTGACCGTGGGCGGGGTGCGAACCCATCTGTCCCGCCGTGAGTTCGATCTGCTCTCCGTGCTCCTCACGCCGGTGCGCCGGGTGCGCACGCGCGATGAGCTCATCGACCTGCTGTGGCCGGATCGGTTCCTGTCCGACAGCCGGACGCTCGACACCCACATCCACCGCCTTCGGGCCAAGCTCGAACCTGACCCCGCCGACCCGCGGTTCATCGTG
>DASZJN010000100.1:0-6698 GCA_035948045.1 Acidimicrobiales bacterium
GGTCCAGTGGCAGCGGGTGATCGACGCCACCGCCTCAGCGCACGTGGTGACCTCGGTGGCCGAGTACGCGGTGTCGCTGGTCAGGGCCACCCGGACCACGGGGACCGTGCGCCTGGGCGCGAGCCCCCGGGCCGCCATCTCCCTCATCCGCAGTGCCCAGGCCTATGCCGTGCTGACCGGTCGCGCCTACGTCACCCCGCAGGACATCCAGGCCGTGGCGGTGGCATGCCTCTCCCACCGGTTGATTGCCGAAGGGAGCGGCGGGGACGGTCCGGCCCTGGTCAGCCGCATCATCACCGAGATGCCTGTCCCGGTTACGTGAGCCCGGCGGTGTCCGGCCGCCGTCCTCCCGGGTGGCGCACGGTCAATGCCACCTTCGGCGGGATCGTGGCCGGCGTGTGCGGTGTGGTGCTGGCCCGGGCTGCCTTCGGCCGCGATGCCGCTGTCGCCGGAGTGGTCATCGGCACGGTGGCCCTGGTGGCCGGGGGGTGGGCGTCGTGGGGACTGTCGTCCCCGGGACGGCGCGGTCGGTCCCGAGCCAGCCTGCCCGGCGGCCGCCGCCTCCGTAGCCGGGTGCATCCCCTGGCGTGGTTCGCCCCGGTCGTCGGCAGCGCGGTGGCCATGTTGGCGTGGGCGGGCGTCGCCCATTCCAGCGGATCGGGCTGGGTCCAGGCGGTCGGCGCCCTGTTGGCCGCCGTTCTGATCGCCGGCATCGTGGCCCCGCTGTTCCCTGCCCGCCGGGCCGCGCTCACCTGCACGGGCTCCCCGTCGGACACGGAGGCGGGCCGGGCCGTGGAGCTGACCATGGTGGCCAACGGGCCCATCCGCATCAGGCCGCGCTATCCGGTCGGGACGACCGCCCAGGCGGTGGGCTCCGCCCACGGCCCCCGGGTGGTCGAGGTGACCGTCACGCCCGACCGCCGCGGGGTGCTGGAAGAGGTGGCCGTCGAGTTGGCAACCTGTGCGCCGTTCGGCCTGCTGTGGTGGGCCCGCGACGTGCAGGTCCCACTTCCCCGCCCACTTCACGTGGCACCCCGGCAGGGCGAGCCGGGCCCGATCGACACGCTGGCCGACAAGGCCGCAGGCGATTCGCAGTTGCGGGTGTCGGCCGGGTCCGGCGAGCCCCGGGGCGTGCGCCCCTACCAACCGGGGGACACCCGGCGATCGGTGCACTGGCCGGCGACCTCGCACGTCGGATCATTGATGGTGCGGGAGACGGATCGCCAGACCGATGACCCGATCATCGTCGACGTCGTCCTGCCTCCGGATCCGCAACAGGCCGAGACGGCATCGGAACGGATCATGGCCACGGTCAGCCCGTATCTGGCCCGCGGCCAATCGGTCGTGCTGGCCACCCTGGAGCCCGAGGGCCGGGCCGTGAGGCTGGTCCGCGACCGGGTGGACCTCGGCCGGCGCCTGGCCCGCGCCGTTCCCCCTCCCACCGCCACCGACGCCGGTGGCGGTAGCGATGGCCCGATCGATGCCGCCGCCGGCTCTTCCGTGGACACCGACGCCCCGCGGACCGGTCGGCCACCTACGAGGCAATTCGGCTGGCGGAGGCAGCGGTGACCCTGTGGCAGCGGGTGGTCCAGGCCAATCGGCCGGGCCCGCCAGAGCACTCGATCCAGTTCAGGGCGGCATCCGCCGCCACCGTGGTCGTCGCCATCGGGGCCTGTTGGAGCCAGGGTGAGCTCGGCGCCCCGATGGCCCTCTTCGCCATGGTGGCGACGGTGGTGGGGAACGTCTTGTCCTACTGGCGGCGCCGGCAACCGTGGCCGCTGGTCAAGCCCATCCTGGCCGCCTGCGCCATCGGGGGCTTCGTATGGTTCATCGCCACGGCCAGCCACGGGGCGACGCCCGGGGACATCTCGACCGTCGAGGGGCCCCTGGCGGTCCTCTTCGCCTGGGTCCTCAGCACCCACGCCTTCGACGTCCCCGCCCGGCGGGACGTCGCCTACTCGCTCGCCGGCTCCGCCGCCCTCATGGCGGTGGCCGCGGCCCAGTCCGTCGATCTCACCCTGGGCCTCTACGTGGTGGCCTGGGTGGCCTTCGGGGTGTGGGGACTGGTGGCCATGTGGCAGTCCATGTCCGGGTCGAGCGGGATCCCGTGGCTCACCCTGGGGGCGACAGGAGCGGCGGTGGCCGTGGTGGCCGTCCTGTTGGTGTCGGTCCTGCCCGCGCCCCGGGTGTCGACCTCGCTCATCTTCCCTTCCTCCTCGACCGGGTCCCCCGTCAACAGCTCGAGCAACCTCACGGACGGCGCAGCATCGCTGCCCGCGCATGCGGCCAATCCCACCGGTCCGACCGGCGTCGGGGGCTTCCTGGGCTTCGCCAAGTCCCTCGACACCGGGGTCAGAGCCTCCCTGGGCGACCAGGTGGTCATGAGGGTGCGGGCCAGCAAGCCCAGCTTCTGGGTCGGTCAGAGCTATGACAAGTGGGACGGCCAGAGCTGGCTCCAGTCCTCCGAGCCCGCCAACGGGACCGGCGTGGCCAAGCTGCAGTTCGGATCCCCGTTCAGCATCCCCCTGGCCTCTGATCAGGTGGGGACACAGTCCGACGGCACCCCGGACGTGCAGACGTTCTATCTGGCCCAGTCCGGACCGAACCTGGTGTTCCACGCCGACAACGCCCAGCGCGTCTACATCCAGTCCCGTTACCTCTTCCTGACCGGCGACGGCACCATCGTGTCGGCCGACTCGATGGGGGCGGGCACCGTGTACACGGTGGTATCGGACGACAACAGTGGCAGCGCCCAGCAGTTGCGCGACGCCACCACCCCGCTTCCCCCCTCCGATCCGGCGGCCCAGATGCTCAAGCCCGATCAGCAGGACCGCTATCTCCAGCTCCCCCACTCCTATCCGAAGGTGGCCGAACTGGCCCGGCACATCACGGCAGCTGTCGGATCCCCGGGCGATTCCAACCCCCATACCTACGACAAGGTGGCGGCCATCGAGACATGGATGTCGTCGCACATCACCTACACCACCGACATTCCGCCCTTGGCCCCGGGGGCCGATGGCGTCGACAGCTTCCTCTTCGGCTCTCGACGAGGGTTCTGCGAGCAGATCTCCACCGCCACCGTGGTCATGCTGCGTTCCCTCGGCATCCCGGCCCGGGAGACCGTGGGCTACGTGCCCGGTTCCTACAACCCGATCACCGACCTCTACGACGTGCAGGCCAAGGACGCCCACGCCTGGGTGCAGGTCTGGTTCCCGGGCTACGGATGGCAGAACTTCGACCCCACCGCTGATGTGCCCCTGGCCAATCCGTCCCCAGGCTCGGTGCTGGCCCGCAGCGCGGGAACCACGCTGGCGCACCTGCCCTGGGTCCCCATCGTCATCGTGGCCGTGCTCATCGGTACCGCCGTCGAGTTGCGCCGGAGGCGGATCCGGCGCCCCGCCACCTGGGCCGACCAGGTCGCCGCCGACCTGGCGCGGGGTGGCGCCCGCCTGGGCCGGAATCGTCGGACCGACGAGACCCTGTCGGCCTACGCCGAGCGCCTGGCCGAGGCCGATCCTCCGAGTGGCGACGGCCTGTCGGCGGCCGCTCAACTGGTCGAGCGGTACTCGTACGGGGGCATGGAGCCCTCGGCCGGGCAGATCACCGACGCCCTGGCCTTCACCCGCCGGTTCCGCACCGTCCGGCGGCAAACCGGTCCAGGGCGCAGAGCCGATCAGGACCGCGCCAGTGCCAGTGCCTCGTCGAAGGATGCGCCGGCGGCCAGGAGTGGCCGGTAGCCCATCAGGTGTCGGGGTCGGCTGAACCCCAGCGCCGCCCGCAGCCGATCCCCCCGCCGATAGAGGGCGACCAGCTGGCCCTCCTCGACCGACCCCTCCACCACCACGACCTCGTCCTCGGGACCCGGAAGACCGATCATCTGGATCTTGGTCGTGTACTGATCCGACCAGAAGAAGGGAACGGGGTCATACGGCTGAGCGGCGTCGGAGCCGGCCAGCAGGTTGCGGGCGGCGGCGGCCCCACCCTCGGCGGCGTTCGTCCAATGCTCGATCCGCAGCTGCTCTCCCATCCCTGGATGGGTCCACCGGGCCACGTCTCCGGCCGCCACCACTCCGTCCCCGGCAGCCAGGGCCTCGTTGCACACCACTCCGTTGTCGAGGGTCAGCCCTGAGCCCTCCAGCCAGTCCACGGCCGGCGCCACGCCGATTCCCACCACCACAAGATCCGCCTCGAGGTCGGTGCCGCCGAGGAGGTGGACCACGACCGGGGTCGGGGCTCCGGGATGGGCGGTCACGCGGTCCACCAGGGCCCCGGTCAAGACCGTCACACCCTGATTCCGGTGCAGCTGGGCGCAGGCCTCGCCCATTTCGTCTCCCAACACCCGACCCAACGGAGTCGGGAGCGCCTCGACCACGGTCACCCGGGCACCGAGCCCGTGACAGGTGGCCGCCACCTCGGAGCCGATGAATCCCGCCCCGATGACCACCAGCCGCGCCCCCGATCCGGCCCCCTCGAGGTCGGCGCGAATCCCGAAGCAGTCGTCGAGCGTTCGCAGCGTGTGTACCCCCGGCATCCCCTCGGCGCCGGGTAGCCGTCGCGCCCTCGCCCCGGTGGCCACGATCAGCCCGTCGTAGTGCAGTGAGCGCCCGTCGTCGCACTGGACCGTGCGGGTGTCGGTGTCGAGTGACAGGGCCCGCCGGCCGAGCCGGAACTCCAGGCCCAGCGTGTCGAGCTTGTCCGGAGCATGGTGGTGGACCCGGGCCACGTCCCAGGTGCCGGCCAGCAGCTGTTTGGAGAGCGGTGGGCGGTCGTAGGGGGCGTGGGTCTCATCTCCGACGATGATCACCGGACCGTTGTGGCCCTCGTGGCGGACCTCTTCGGCGGCGCGCAGGCCGGCCAATGAAGCTCCGACCACGACGATGGTGGAGTCGCGTGCTTGGGGTTCGCTCATCGGGGCGTCATCGTAGGCCCCCGGTCCCTCGCCAGGGGCCACGCACCCGCCCTCTCAGCGAGCGCACAAGGCGGCGTCTGGCCTCTCATTGGCCGAACATGGTCATCCACTGTTCGGGGGTGCGCAGGCGGAACACGTAGTTGTGCGATCGGGTGTGTCCCATGGTGGCCGACGGATCGGGCGAATAGAGGTGGCCCGGGTAGAGCACCGTCTCGTCGGGAACGTGGGCCAACCGGGTGGTCAGCGACTCGTACATGGCCTCGGGATCTCCGCCCGGCAGGTCGGTGCGGCCGCACCCTTCGAGGAACAAGGTGTCGCCGGCAACCAGCTTCCCGTCAACCAGGAAGCACTGGCTCCCGGGGGTGTGGCCCGGGGTATGGACCAGGGTGATCGGGATGGCGCCGACACGGACCACGTCGCCGCCGTGGTGCACGTCCAGCTCATCGAGGCCGACCCCGGCGGAGCGTGCCACCCAGGGCGCCTCGTCGGCCTGCACGTGCACGGGGACCTGGGCCACTTCGAGCAAGCGGGCGATGCCCTCGATGCCCCACCCCATCATGTCGCCGCCGACGTGATCGGGGTGGTAGTGCGTGGCCAGGACCCCGACGCACTCCATGTCGTCGGCCGCCACCATGCCGAGCAGCTCGTCGACGCCATAGGCGGGGTCGACGATCACCGCCTCGCCGCTCTCCCGGTCTCCGATCAGGTAGACGAAGTTGACCATCTGCCGGGCCACGTCATCGTCGGCGGCGAAGTCCCGCCCTGCCAGCAATTGGCGAAAGTACAAGCGGTCGGGGGCGGAGGCGTCGGTGGATCCCACGGGGGCGTCGGTCATCCGCCCACCTTACGGTCGACGGACCTCTTTCGGAATCACACCCCGCCGTCCAATACACCGGACGAGCGACGACGCTGCCCCCAACTCCTCGTCATCGATGAGCGTTTAGCCCCCGTTGGTCCGCAGTGCACCCGCGGCGGATGCTGCATTCTGTGCAGATGACCCGGCGATCGATTCAGCTCCCTCAGTTGTCGGCTGAGCGGATGAGTCAACGCCCCCCTGTGGACCGAGCGCGTTCTGGACGGCGGCAGCGTCTGGCACCGCGCCCTGTGGTGTGGCAACCACCGACGTCACCCGTTGCACGGTTGTTCCGCCGAGATCATCCGCTGGGAGCACCGATCGGACATTCAAAACCGGCTGAGCGGTCACGCTGGTTCCAGTTGGTGAGCCAGTCAAATCAAGGCTTGGGGATCCGACGGGCGACCCTTCACCACTTCGAGCAGGGGTGGAGCTCGGGGATGTGGGTGACGGTTCGATGGCTCCCCGTCGACCGTCGGATATCGTCGCATTCGCGGTTGCGTGCGCAGCCCCTTGGGGGACCGGAGGGCTTGCTGCCGGGCTGTACACCGGCGAAAGCGCGGTGGCGGCGACGATCGCACCGGTGCCGGCAGCCGTGCCGACAACGCCGAGCGTGTGGCGCCCCGCCTCCTGAAGCAAGGCTCCAGCCCGGGGTGCGGTGGCCAGGATCGGCACTTCTCCGAGAAGGCCGATGCACCCCATCGCTTTGCGAAGATTCCCGATGGAAATACCGAGAAAGGCACGTACGACCGCTGGATCGAACTGGTCCCCCGAGTAGCGGACCAACTCTTGACGCGCCGACTCCGGTTTTACTGGTCGTTTGTAGGGACGCGACGTGATCATGACTTCGTAGGCGTCAGCGACGGCGACGATGCGCCCACCCAGCGATATCTCGGTACCGACGAGACCTCTCGGGTATCCACCGCCCCCGAACCG
>DASZJN010000101.1:0-18820 GCA_035948045.1 Acidimicrobiales bacterium
CCACCTCCTCCGCTCGCTGAGAAGCGGAGCCAGGTGGGGCGAGGGTGTCAAGGATCAACCGAAACTCTGTCAAGCATCAGCCGAAGCTCGGTCAAAGATCAGCCGATGCCGATCGGACCAAGATCAGCCGAATCAATACACTTTTGCAGGTGGGCCGTGCGAGTCTCGATCTCGCCACCTTGGGATTAAAAGTCCCCTGCTCTACCGGATGAGCTAACGGCCCGCGGAGGAGCGTATCGGCTCTGTCGCGGGTGACCCAACGACCGATGGCGCCGGTGGCCGTGGCCCCATCTGCAGCCACAAGGCGGCCATCAGCGTTCCCGCGGCGAGGGTGCGCGGCGTCCAGCCCGCTCGCCGACGCATGAGACCAGGAGCGCCTACCGCTGGCGCTCGAGCGCGAGGGACAAGCTCCGGTGGGGCATCCGTCGAATTATCCGGATCCCCGTGCGGCTGAGATCACCACTGCGGCCGGGTGGCCACCGACATCCACCCGACCGATGACGACCCGGCTCACCAGGCTCACGTGAACCAGTGACCCGTCTCCTCCGGCCACCCATGCAGTGGTCCCCTTCGGGTCGATGGCCAGGGCCTCGGCTGTGGTCCCGATCGGGATGGGTGCGCCCGGTTGGTGGGTTCGGAGGTTGATGGGCGTGACACTTCCACCTCCGCTCACATATGCCAACGGCGACGAGGGGAGTCCGGCAATCCCGGTGGGGTTCCCCCCGACGGGGATGGGCGGCCCCGGGGCCATGGTCGAGAGATTGATGGGTGTGACGACACTGGTCTGGAAGTCGGCGACCAGGCCGGTGGAACCGTCGTGGGTGATGAAGAGGGCCACCGGCTCGGCCCCGGCGGGGACCGGTGTCCCGACGACCAGATTCGACAGCGCGATGGGACTGACACTCCCGTCCTCATAGTTGGACACGAGCGCCAATCGGCTGTCGGGCGAGACCGCCACTGCCACCGGCTCCCTTCCCACGGCGATCGGTCGTCCGACATGCAGCGCCGGAAGTGACACAGGAGTGACCGTGTTGTCGCCGAAGTTGGCCACCAGGGCCAGCCTCCCGCCGGGCGCAACAGCCACTGCGTCGGGCTCGAGCCCGACGGTGACCCGGTTGACGACCTTGCCCGAGGCCACGTCGATCTGGACCAGGGTGTCGTCACCTCTGTTGGCCACCAGCAGATCCCGGCCATCGGGCGTGACCGCCAGTGCAGCTGGAAGGGAGCCGGAGGTGATCGGGGTCTGCGCCGTCGAGGTCGAGGTGTTCACGACGGCCACCGTCGTGCCCGGGTTGGCGACGCCGGCTCCGGTGGCCACATAGGCAGTGGGCGTGCTGGCGGTGGCCGCGGCCGACCCGGACGTGCATCCGGCCGACATGCAGATCGCGGCCACGCAGGCGACCACTACCACGGTCCGCATGATGGGCTTCCTGGTCATCCGGCTCTTCGGGTCGGCCGGGGGCGCAAGCTCAATGCCGGGTCCACCCTGGAGGCCCATTGTCTGAGACGGCGGAGCATCGGCAGATCGTAGGCTCTCGGTCCCCACCCACGTGCCCACCCACAGGATCCTCAACCCCGTGCGCAAGCAGCACCAGGCTCGAGTGCCGCGTCGCGCCACCCGTCCTGATCCGTGACCGGGAAGAAGTCGCCGGTCGGCCCGTCCTGCTGGTACGGCACGGGTGCAGGCGCCCCGGCGGCCAATTGGCTCACCGCGGCCAGGAGGCTGTCGATGTCCTGGTCGGACGTCCCGAGGCCGGCGCTGGCTCGAACAGCGCCAGGGACATGCCGGTGGTCCCCCCGGAGCACTTCGTCCCGGTAGGCGGCAACGTCGTTGTCGGCCAATCCGAGGAGGCGCACGACGTAAGGGTGGGCGCAGAAACACCCGTGGCGCACCGCGATCCCGTACTCGGCGCTGAGGCGGGACGCCACCAGGGCGTGGTGCATGCCGTCGACGGTGAAGGCGGCGACCGGCAACGTCTCGACCTGGAGGTGGCCGTTCGCCTGCCCGGCGGCAGTTTCGGAACCATTGGGTCCGAGGAGGTGGACTCCCGGGATGGAGCGGAGGCCGTTGACCAACCGATCGGCCAGCCCGACCTCGTGGGCGACGATCCGCTCCCACCCGATGTGGCCGAGGGCGTCGATGGCCGCATGCAGGGCCACGGCACCGACGACGTTCGGCGAGCCGGCCTCTTCCCGGTCCGGGGGGGCCGTCCAGATCACCTCGTCCAAACCCACCAGGTCCACCGCACCGCCGCCGGCCAGGAAGGGATCGCCGACCTCGAACACCGACCGCGGCCCGATGAGGGCGCCGGAGCCGAACGGGGCGTAGAGCTTGTGGCCGCTGAAGGCCAGGAAGTCGGCGGAGGACGGCAGCGGCCGGTGGGGTGCCAGCTGGGCCGCATCGACGACCACCGGTACCCCCCGCTCGTGGGCGGCCTCGATGATGGGCCCGAGGGGCGGCAACCACCCGGTCACGTTGGATGCACCGGTCACAGCCAACAGCGCCGGCGGCCGTCCGCCGCCGTCGAGTGCGGCACATACGTCGTCGACGGTGAACGTCCCTTCAGTGGAGCACTCGACATAGCGGCGGGTGGCCACCCGTCCCCACGGGAGCAGATTGGCGTGGTGCTCGACCACGGTGGTGACCACCACGTCATCCGGATGGAGGCGCAACCGGTAGGCCAGGTGGTTGATGGCCTCGGTGGTGTTGCGACAGAAGATGGCGACGTCGGCACCGTCCGGCGACCGTCCGGCGAACTCGAGGACCGCCCGCCGCGCCTGTTCGTAGGCGGCGGTGGCCAGCCGTGAGCGGAAGCCGGCGCCTCGGTGCACACTCGAGTACCAGGGAAGGAACTCGTCCACGCGGGCGGAGGCATCGGGGTGGGCCTGGGTCGAGGCCGCCTGGTCCAGCTCGACGGCGGGCCGGTCGTTGCCGTCGATGCAGGGCACCAGTTGGCCGCTCCCGACCAGTTCGGCCAGGACACCGGCTGCCTGCCGGGAGGGCCGACGATCCGGGCCTGGGGTGGACTCCACGACGTCACCCTACGGGGAGCCGGAGCGGACGCGGGTACGCTCCCCAGCCATGGAGACCGAGTTGGCCGAAGACGGCGAGGGCCAGGGGTCCGAGGGGGGCCCGGGCGAGGCGAGCGACGGAACCGCCCCCGATGCTCACCACCTCCAATCGCCTGAGGACACCATCGACGCCGTCGACAGGCTCCTCGACGGGGTGGACGGTGCGCTCTCCCGCCTCGACGACGGGACCTACGGCGTCTGCGAGTCCTGTGGTGGGCCGATCGACGACGCCCGACTGGCTGAGTCACCCACGACGGAGTCCTGCTCGGACTGCGTCACCGCCAGTCAGGCCTGACTGCTCATCGGCCGTCTGGTTACTTCTTGGTCTCCCAGAAGATCCCGTCGATCTCGGCGATCTGAGTCAGCAACCGCTCTCCGACGGCCACGTCGTTCGTCTTCTTGGCCTCGCCCGCCGTCTTGGTGGCCTTCCAGAAGAGATCGTGCAGTTGGGGGTACTTCTCGAGATGCTCGGGCTTGAAGTAGTCGGTCCAGAGCACCCACAGATGGTGCTTGACCAGATCGGCCCGCTCCTCCTTGATGATGGTGGCCCGAACCTTGAAGGTCTCATCCTTGGAGTCGTTGAACTTCTCCATGGTGGCCTTGACCGACTCCGCCTCGATGCGGGCCTGGGCCGGATCATAGACACCGCAGGGGAGGTCGCAATGGGCGTGCACGACCTCGGGTGGGGAAACACGGTCCATCATGGCGAGCACGTGGTCTGCGATGCGCATGGGCTGAACTCCTTCTCGTTGGTTGGGTGGTGGGAGCGAAGGTCTTCTGGTACAGACTCGGACATGTTGCCCTCGCCGGTCACCTTACCCAGGTTCGTGCACCGACGAACAGCCAGGTGGGTGCGCCACCGGAAGGCCCCGGCCCGGCTGTGTGACCGTCGATTCGGAGCGACGGCGTCTGCTGGTCCGGCGCGCCGCCCACCCCCGCCCGACGATCCTCCCGAGGCCGGCACGTCATGGTCAGCCGTCCGCTAGCCGGGCTGGCCGCGGGCGCGGTAGCCGGCGCCGCGCTCTGTCGGTCGTTGCGTCGGGTCGAGGTGGCCGGCTCCTCGATGAGCCCGGCCCTCCTCGCCGGCGACAAGGTGCTCGTGCTGGCCCTTCCCCGGCCCCTGTCCCGTTGGCCCAGGCCCGGGGAGGTCATCGCGGTGCGCGACCCGAGGGACCCCTCTCGGGTGCTGATCAAGCGGGTGGCGTCCGTGGACCGCCGGTCAGGAACCCTCGAGGTGGCAGGAGACGCCCAGGACGCCAGTACCGACAGTCGACAATTCGGCCCGGTTCCCCGTTCCTCGGTGGTCGGCCGGGCCGTGTACCGGTACGCCCCGGCTGGGCGGAGCGGGCCTGGGCCCTGGCCGGAGGAGTACCATCGGGCGTGATGCCAAGCCACAAGGACGAACTCGATCGCATTCTGACCAGCACCTACCTGGACGGCATCGAGGCCAAGTCCCTGGCCGACATCCGGTCCATGCGCACCGAGTGCCAGGAGGCCGAGGTGGCCCTGTCCTACCTCCGCCGACTCATCCAGGGCCGGTTGGACATCGTCCACGCCTACCTCGAGCATCCGGGGTCGGACGACTCACCTGACCTGGCCGCCCTGGTCGAGGATCTTCCAGCCATCCTGTCCGCCGGCCCAGGACGCCCCGCCGGCCCCGGCCACCTGCCCTTGCTGCTGTCGCCCGACACCGAGGAGTCCGACCTGACCGCCGAGCTCGACGCCGTCCTCGGCGCCGACGAGATCGGCACCCTGGCTGAGCTGGACATCGATCAGCTGAACAGCATCGCCGGACAGCTCGAGGCCATCGAGAGTCGGGTGTCCGTCGATCGGCGGGCATTGCACGAGCGGATCGACGCACTGCAGGCCGAGCTGGTCGACCGGCACAAGACGGGGCGGGCCTCGGTCGACGGTCTCCTGTCGTGAAGGACCCCTCCCACGCCGAAGGCGCTCAATTCGTGAAGGAGCTCCCTGAGCGACTCAACGAGTTGGGATCCTTCATCCGTGAGCAGCGGAGCTCGGCGCGTCTGTCCCTCCGGCGGCTGTCCGAGCTGGCGGGAATCTCGAACCCGTACCTGAGCCAGATCGAACGCGGGCTCCGTCGGCCCTCGGCCGAGATCCTCCAGCAGATCGCCAAGGCCCTGCGGATCTCCGCCGAGACCCTCTACGTGCAGGCGGGGATCCTCGAGAAGCCCGACGGCGATACCGACCTGTCCCGGCACATCTTCGCTGATCACCACCTCACGGAGGACCAGCGCCAGGCGCTGATGCGCATCTACCTCTCGTTCCGCCACGAGAACGACGACGAGGCGGACGGCAACCGGGTGTCAGCCACCGGGGACACCGGTGCCGATGAGCCCCACGGCCCAGGCGCCGCCGCCCAGGGCGGGACTTCCCCGGGCAGCACCGGTCCAGCCGCCGTCGTCGGCTGAGCGGGGCCTCCCGGTAGGATCGGCGGCGCATGAGGCGTCTGGCTGTCCTTTCCCTGCACACCTCGCCCTTAGCCCAGCCCGGTACCGGGGACGGCGGCGGCATGAATGTGTACGTGCGCGAGCTGTCCTCCGCCCTGGCCCGGGCCGGAGTGGAGTGTGACGTGTTCACCCGGGCGTGGGCCGACGATCTCCCCGCCACGGTCAGCATCGAGCCCGGCTTCCGGGTCCACCACGTCTCGGCCGGGCCACCGACGCCCATCGCCAAGGAGTCGCTGCCCGGGGTGGTCGACGAGTTCGCCGACGGGGTCCTCAAACGGATGCAGACGTCGGAGAGCCTCGGCACCGCGGAGGACCTTCCCTTTGATGCCGTGCACGCCAACTACTGGCTGAGCGGCATGGCCGGCCACATCATCAAGCACCGGATGAACCTGCCGCTGGTGTCCACCTTCCACACCCTGGATCGGGTCAAGGCCGAGGCCAGTCCCGAGGAGGTCGAGGCTGACTCCCCGCATCGTCGGGCCGAAGCCGAGGCGGCGATCATCCAGTGCTCGGACACCGTCCTGGCCTCGTGCTCGGTGGAGGCGGCGCAGATCCACGAGCTGTACGACGCCGATCCCTCCCGGATTCGCATCGTGGCCCCCGGTGTCGATCACGCCTTTTTCGGCCCGGGTGACCGGCGCCAGGCGCGGCGGGCACTCGGGCTTCCGGGCCAGGGCCCGCTGCTGCTCTTCGTCGGGCGGATCCAGCCGCTCAAAGGCGTCGCCCTTGCCGTGCGGGCCGTGGCGGCGCTGGCCGACGACCATGCCGATGCCCGGCTGGTGGTCGTCGGCGGCCCCAGTGGGCCCCAGGGTGAGGCCGAAGTCGAGCGGACGCGGGCCATGGTCCATGACCTGGGCCTCGAGGAACGGGTCGTCTTCGTACCACCCCGCCCCCATGAGCTGCTCTCGACGTACTACCGGGCGGCCGACGTCTGCCTCGTGCCGAGCCGGTCCGAGTCGTTCGGTCTGGTGGCGCTCGAGGCCGCGGCGTGCGGGACCCCGGTGGTGGCCTCGGACGTCGGGGGCCTCCGCAGCCTCATCGACCATGGTCGCACCGGCTACCTGGTGGAGGAGCCGTCGCCCGAAGCGTTCGCCGCCTGGGTCCGCCAGATCTTGGCCGAGCCCCTCCTGGCCGAGCGTCTGAGCACCGGTGCCGTGCTGAGGGCGCGCCGGTACACCTGGGCCAGAGCGGCCCATCTGCTCCGCGAGATCTATGCCGAGCTGACGGTGGGTCGCCTCGTCGAGTGCTCATGATCGATCGGTGGAGCGGCATCCTCGGTCCCGACGAGCGGGCGGCAGTATGCGCGGTGATCGACGGGTGGGGCGAGCGCCAGCTGGCCGAGGGGGGAGCGCTGGTAGCGGTCGATCGCCAACCGGGAGGGGACCCGGTGTCCGGCGCACCGCGCTGGTATCTGCGCCTGCGGGGCGACGAGAAGGAGTTCGTCACGGTCTGGTTGACCCTCCGGCAGCGGACCCTCCACCACGAGACCCAGTTCATGCCCGGCCCGGAAACGAATGTGGAGGCGACCTGGGAGTACCTGCTCAGGAAGAATGCCGATCTGCTGGGCATGAGCTTCGCCCTGGGCCCCGAAGATGCGGTGTATCTGGTCGGGCGGGTCCCGGTGGAGCGGGTCGACGAGGAGGAGCTGGACCGGATCATGGGGGCGTCGATGGCCTACACCGATGACTGTTTCCCCACCGCCATGGGCATCGGGTACCAGGGAAGGTACCGTCGCCGCCCCGCCTCGCAGCGAGCCGCACCGGCCTGAGTCCGAGCGCCTCGACGGCCCTCGGAGGCGTGGTGCGCCCATCCGATGGTCGATGGGGCCACTGGTAGCGTTCCGGCATGGCGCCGAGACTGCTGGTCGTGGGGGGTGGGAAGATGGGCTCCGCCCTGCTCAGCGGCCTGATCACCGCGGGCTGGGCGCCGCTCGAGGACCTGGCCGTCAGTGAGCCGGATCCCGCCCAGCGCCGGCGTCTCGCCGATGCCCATCCCGGGCTGCACATCGCCGACGGGCCGGTCCCGGCCGACGCAGCCCTGCTGGCCGTCAAACCCGACGTGGCCGAGTCGGTGCTCCGCACGCTCGCTGCCGTCGGCATCAGGCGGGTGCTCTCGATCGTGGCGGGGCTGTCGACCGCCCGCCTCGAGGCCGCGCTCCAGCCCGGTGACGTGGTGGTGCGGGCCATGCCCAACACCCCTTCGCTGGTCGGCTCGGGGGTCGCCGGCATGGCCGGCGGCAGCGCGGCGACGGCCGCCGATCTCGAGTGGGCGGAGGCCATCCTCGGATCGGTGGGAACGGTCGTGCGGCTTCCCGAGCGGCATCTCGATGCCGTCACCGGGGTCTCGGGGTCGGGGCCGGCGTACATCTTCCTGGTGGCCGAGGCCATGATCGAGGGCGGGGTCAGCGCCGGTCTGAGCCGCGAGGTCAGCCGACAGCTGGTGGTCGGCACCCTGCTGGGCTCGGCCCGCATGCTGGCCGAGACGGGTGACGATCCCGCCGAGCTGCGGGCGGCGGTGACCTCCCCGGGGGGGACCACGGCGGCGGCCGTGCGCACACTCGAATTCAAGGCTGTGCGCTCGGCCTTCATCGAGGCGGTGGCGGCGGCCACCGAGCGTTCGAAGCAGCTGGGACGTTGACCGGCGCCCGAGGGGAGGCGGCGCACCCGTCCGCGGCCACGGGGTCGGCCCGGCGCTGACCGGGCGGGGTGTGACCGTGCCCGGAGCGGCCGAGCCACGGGGGTTGCGGCCGGCCGCCGTCGACGGTGGACCGACCCCGGCCATCTTCTTCCTCTCCGACTACGGCACCGCCGACGAGTTCGTCGGCGTGGTCCACGCCGTACTCCATCGGCTGGCGCCGGGCCGGCCGGTGATCGACCTCTCGCACCAGATCCCACCCTTCGACGTGGGCGCCGGTGCCGCCATGTTGGTGAGGTGCGCTCCCTTCCTCGGTGCGGGGGTTGTCCTGGCCGTGGTCGATCCCGGGGTCGGCACGCCCAGGCCGGGTGTGGCCATCGGGGTGGCCGGGGACGGCCCGGGTTGGTTGGTGGGGCCCGACAACGGGCTGCTGGTGCCCATGGCTGCGGGCCTCGGAGGCGTGGACCGGGTCATCCTGCTCGACCCTCGGGGTTCGTCACGGTCCACGGGTCCGACCGCGTCGGGCCGCACCTTCGACGGGCGGGACCTCTTCGCCCCGGCGGCCGCCCACCTGGCCCTGGGCGGCCCCCCCGAAGCCCTCGGGAGCGGCATCGAACCCGCCTCGCTGGTGCGGCCATCGGGTAAGCCCAGCCGGCGTGATCGAGTCGAGACCCTGCCCGACGGCCCGACCGTCATCACCTCCGTCACCTGGGTCGACCACTTCGGCAACGTCCAACTCCGACTCCGCCCCGAGGTGCTCGAGGGCATCGGCCTCGCCGTGGGGGGCACGGCCCAGGTGACGGTGGAGCGGGTTGACCCTCCACCCGGGGACGGCGATGCCCCCGGCGGTGCGGGGCGCTCCACCCGGGTCCGCCGGGTGCCGGCCTTCGGCGATCTCGACCAGGGCGAACTGGGCCTGGTCCTGGACAGCAACGGGCAGATGGCGCTGGTGCTCGACCAGGACTCGGCGGCGCTCCATCTCCACGTCAGGGGGCCGGGTGACACCGTCCGGATCTCGATCCGGCCGGCCGACGAGACGAGGTCCTGATCCGGACTGAGCCGGGATGGCTTGGTCGTGGGCCGGTCCAGCTTTCGCACCGGACCTGCGGGTTCTACGATCCCACCCAGTGCCGATCGACCCCCCGTCTCCCGTGTCGAATCACCGGGCGGTGCCACCCGGGCCCACCGCCCGGCGGATACCCGAGGCCACCGTCACCCGGCTGCCGGTGTACCAGCGCATCCTCGAGGAGCTGTTGCGCTCCGGCACCACCACCGTCTCGTCGGAACTGCTGGCCTCGTCGGCCCGGGTCAACGCGGCCAAGGTGCGCAAGGACCTGTCGTTGTTGGGATCCTTCGGCACCAGGGGGGCGGGGTACGACGCCGCCTTCCTCATCGAGCAGATCGACCGCCAACTCGGGCTCGACCGCGAGTGGCCCGTCGTGATCGCCGGCATCGGGAACCTGGGCCGGGCCCTGGCCCGCTCCCAGGGATTCGCGGCCCGCAACTTCAATGTGACCGCCCTGCTCGACACCGATCCCGCCATCATCGGCGAACGCGTCGACGACGTGGTGGTCCGCCATCTCGACGACCTGCCCGTCATCGCCGACGAGGTCCCTCTGGCCATCGGGGTCATCACCACCCCGGCCTCGGTGGCCCAGCGCGTGGCCGATCTGATGGTCGCCTCCGGCGTCCGCTCGATCCTCAATTTCGCCCCCCAGGTGCTGGAGGTCCCGCCCGACGTGCTGTTGCGCTACGTGGACCTCAGCATCGAGCTGCAGGTGATGAGCTTCTACCAGGCACGCCGTATGGGCAGTGCCGGGGACGATCGCATGCCGGTGATCCGGTCGGTGGGACTCAGCCGCGGCGCCTCCGATTGAATCGGTGGTCTCGTGATGCCGTCCGGGCGTCCGCTAGCGGCCGCGCCCGGCCGGGGAGCCCCGAGGGCCGAGGGTGCGCGGGTGGAGACCCGTTCAATCCCGCCTACGCTTGCAGGGCGGGCGCCTGCCCGCACCATCGTCCGACCGAGGCTCTGAACCAGTGAGACACCAGGTGATCCAGGCAGCAGCTCAGGCGGTGGCCCAATGTCGGTGATCGTCGTCGGCATCGAGCAGCGCCGGTCTCCGCTCGACCTGTTGGAGCGGGTGGCGGTCACCGAGAGCGATCTGCCCAAGGCCCTCGGCCGATTGCGGGACAAGTCGAACCTCTCCGAGGCGGTGATCCTCTCCACCTGCCTGCGCACGGAGGTCTATGCCGTCGTCGAGCGGTTCCACGATGGTGTCGCCGAGCTGCAGGAGTTCCTGGCCACCATCAGCGGGAGCCCGGTGGAGGCACTGGCCGAGCATCTGGCCGTGCGGTTCGACGATGACGTCACCGCCCACCTGTTCACCGTGGCCGCCGGGCTCGACTCGGCGGTCGTCGGCGAGTCCGAGGTCCTGGGCCAGGTCCGGCGGGCCTGGGAGAAGGCGCAGTTCGAACAGGTGTCCGGACCCGTGCTGGGTGCGCTCTTCCGCCACGCCGTGGAGACCGGCAAGCGGGTCCGGTCCGAGACCGCCATCGCCCGTGGCATCACCTCGCTGTCCCATGGCGCGGTGGCCCTGGCCGCCGGCCGCAGGGAGGGAGGCCTCGCCGGTGCCCGGGTGCTCGTGGTGGGGGCGGGTGAGATGGGTGAGGGTGTGACCCAGGCGCTGGCCGGACGTGGAGTGGCCAGCCTGATCATCGCCAACCGCACGGCGGATCGGGCCGTCGCCATCGCCGCTGCCCTCTCCGGCGAGGTCGGGGCCCCGGTGACCACGGCGCCGCTGGACGACCTCGGGCCCGTGCTTTCCTCCTCCGATGTGGTGTTCACGTCGGTCGGAACCACGCATCCCATCATCGATTCCCCGACGCTCGAGGCTGTCGTCGGCGAGCGCAGTCCCTCGGCCCCCCTACTGGTCATCGACCTCGGTGTGCCCCGCAACGTGGAGCCGTCCGCCGCCGGGCTGGAGGGATTGGAGCTGCTCGACATGGAGGTGCTGCGGTCCGCGGTCGCCGATGCCCTCTCCGGACGGCAGGAAGAAGTGGCCGGGGCCACTCGCATCGTGGCCGACGAGGTGGAGCGGTTCCGGGTGGTGTCGCGGGCCCGGGACGCCGCGCCGATGGTCTCGGCCCTCAGGGCGAGAGTGGAGGAGGCCCGCCGGGCGGAGTTCGTCCGGCAGCGGTCGAAGCGCACGGAGCTGTCGGATGACCAATGGGAACAGGTCGACGCGGTGACCAGGGCCATGGTGGCCAAATTGCTCCATCAGCCCACGGTGGTCCTCAAGGACGCGGCCGGAACCCCGCGGAGCGAGCGCCTGGTCGAAGCTCTGCGCACGCTGTTCGACCTGTAGCGGGTGGCCGTGGGTCTCCACCGTGACTGATCGGCCGCTGATCCGGCTGGCCACCCGGCGTTCACCGCTGGCCCTGTGGCAGGCCAACCGGGTGGCGGCCCTTCTCGACCAAGCGGGGACCGCCTCGTCCCTCGTCATGGTGGACACCGACGCAGACCGGCGGGCCGACGTCCCCATCGACCGGCTCGGGGGACAGGGCGCCTTCGTCAAAGAGGTGCAATCGGCGGTGGTCCGGGGTGACGCCGACGCCGCCGTGCACTCGGCCAAGGACCTGCCCGCCTCGACGATGCTGGGCGTCCCGGGCCTGGTGCTGGCAGCAGTCCCCGAGCGGGCTGACGCCCGCGACGTGCTCGTGGGCGGCGGCGTCGCCACCCTGCGGACAGGGGCACTGGTGGCCACCGGCTCGGCCCGCCGCCGGGTGCAACTGGCCAATCACCGGCCTGACCTCACCTTCACCGGACTGCGAGGCAATCTGGCCACCCGCCTGGCTGCCGTCGGCACCGGGGGCATCGCCGCCGTGGTGGTGGCCAAGGCCGGGATCGACCGGCTGGGCTGGTCCCCACCCGCCGGGCTCGAGGTCGAGGTGCTCGAGCCGGGGATGATGCTCCCCCAGGTGGGGCAGGGGGCGCTGGCCGTGGAGTGCCGGGCCGACGATGGGGCCACCCGGGCCGTTCTGGCCGCCATCGACGATCCGACGGTCTCCCCCCTGGTGGCGGCAGAGCGGGCGTTCCTGGCCGAGCTGGGCGGCGGCTGCACCCTGCCGGTGGGTGCCCACGCCACCTGGGCGGAGGACCAGCTCGGCACGGGGGCCTCCGGGGCCGCCATCCGGTTGACCGGCATGATGGCGTCGGCCGATGGGCTGGTCGTCCTGCGGTCGACCCATACCGGTTGCCACTCCGAGGAGCTCGGGCGGGCCGTGGCCCGGTACCTCGTCGACGATGCCGGCGGCTACGCCCTCGACGGGTGGGACCGGTCACCCGACGCCGGGCCCAGCGGCGTTGCGTCGACGGGGGAGGCATGAGCGTCTCGTTGATCGGTGCCGGACCGGGCGATCCGGGGCTGCTCACTCGGCGGGGAGCCGACCTGCTGGCTGGGGCCGAAGTCGTGATCTACGACCGTTTGATCACCCGCGAGCTCCTCGAGCTGATCCCGTCGGGTGCCGAGCTGATCAATGTGGGCAAGGCCCCGGGAGCGTCCACCCCCCAGTCCGAGATCAACGCGCAGCTGATCGAGCACGGACGGGCAGGCCGGCGGGTGGTGCGACTGAAAGGCGGCGATCCGTTCGTATTCGGTCGTGGCGGCGAGGAGGCCGAGGCCCTACGCGGGGCCGGGGTCGACTACGAGGTGGTGCCCGGAGTGAGCTCGGCCTTTGCCGCGCCGGCCGCGGCGGGCATCCCGGTGACCCATCGGGGCATGGCGTCATCGGTGACCGTCGTCACCGGCCATGTCGGAGATCGGTCGGCCCCCGGCGGGGTCGACTGGCACTCGCTGGGCCGGGCTGGCGGGACCCTGGTCATCCTGATGGGCATGTCCGAGCGGGCGCAGATCGCGGCCGAGTTGATCGGGGGCGGGCGCGACGCCGACACGCCGGTGGCCGTGGTGCACTGGGGGACCACGGGCGACCAGCAGGTGGTCCGCTCGACACTGGGCCGACTGTCTTCCATCGAATTGCCGGCCCCCTCGACCATCGTGGTCGGCCCGGTGGCCGCACTGGACCTCGGCTCGACGACCACTGTCCCAGGCTCTCCGTGAGGGCCTCGCCACTCACCGGTCGCCGCGTCGTGGTGACCCGGCCCCGATCCCAGGCGCCGGACCTGATCGATCGGCTGGTCGACCTGGGGGCGACGGTGGTCGAGCTCCCGGTCATCGCCATCGAGGATCCATCCGACGGCGGACAAGGGCTGGACCGCGCCGCGCATCGTCTCCGGTCCGGGGCCTACCAGTGGGTGGCCCTCACCTCCTCCAACGCCGTGTCCCGGCTCCTGGCCGCGCTCGGCGGCGGCGCGGCGGCGGTGCCCGCCACCGTGCGGTGGGCGGCGGTGGGTGCAGGGACGGCCCGCACGCTCACCGAAGGAGGCATTGTCCCCGACCTGGTGGCGACGGTCTCGGTGTCGGAGGCGCTGGCCGAGCAGTTCCCGGCCATCGACCCGCTGGAGCCGGGCGCGCCCGGTAGCCGCCCGGGCGGTGTCGGGACCGTGCTGTTCCCCCGAGCCGACACCGTGCGGGGGGCGCTGGCCACGGGGCTCCGGGCCAAGGGATGGGTGGTCGACGAGGTCATCGCCTACCGGACGGTGTCCGCCGCCCCCCGACCTGAAGACATTGAATCGGCCCTGCGGGCTGACGCCGTGCTGTTCACCTCGTCGTCCACGGTGGACCGGACCATCGAAGTGCTGGGCGCTGACAGCCTGCCACCGGTGGTCGTGACCATCGGCCCGGTCTCCTCGAAGTCGGCCCGGGCGGCCGGGCTCGTCGTGACGGGGGAGGCGAGCCCGCACACCATCGACGGACTGGTCGACGCGCTGGTGGCGGCGCTCGCCCCGGGTGATCGGCTCAGCCGGCCGCGGACGCCACACCAGCAGCAACAGCAACGACAACAACCACAGCAGGATCGACACCAGCAGTAGGTCATCGGGCCCGGCGGCGGGCGCGCCCACGGCCCTGCCATAGGCTGGTCGGCAATGTCGGATGACGTCGCCTTCACCGCCCGTTCACGAGGATCGATGGCCGGCTACCCGGTTTCGCGACAACGCCGGCTCCGGCGGACCCCGGCATTGCGGAGGCTGGTGGCGGAGACCCGGCTGTCCGTGGACGACCTGGTAGCTCCCCTGTTCGTGGCCGACGGCCTCGACGAGCCGCGGCCGGTCCTGTCGTTGCCCGGTGTGGTCCAACACACCGTTGACTCGGTGACCGCCGAGGTGAAGCGACTGGGCGCACTCGGCGTGCCCGCAGTCATCCTCTTCGGATTGCCCCGTCCCGAGCACAAGGACGCCACCGGGTCCCGCGCCCTCCGGCCCGACGGCATCACCCAGCAGGCCTTGGCCTCGGCGCGTCACGCGGTCGGCGACACGGTCGTGCTCATGGCTGACTGCTGTCTCGACGAGTTCACCGATCACGGCCACTGCGGGGTGGTGGACCCGTCCTCCGGCGAGGTGGACAACGATGCCACCCTGCCCCTGTACGCCGAGCTGGCCCTGTCCCAGGCCGTCGCCGGGGCCGACGTGATCGCCCCCAGCGGCATGATGGACGGACAGGTGGGGGCCATCCGGGCCGCATTGGACGGGGCCGGGCTCGAGAGGACGGCGATCCTGGCCTATGCGGCCAAGTACGCCTCGGCGCTGTATGGACCGTTCCGCGACGCGGCGCATGTGACCATCGCCGATGGTGGCGATCGGAAGGGCTACCAGCAGGACTCCCGCAACCGTCGCGAGGCCATGGCGGAGGTGGCGCTGGATGTGGTCGAGGGCGCGGACATGGTCATGGTCAAGCCGGCGTTGACGTACCTCGACGTCATCGCCGATGTGCGCGGCGCCTTCGACGTGCCCGTGGGCGCCTACCACGTGAGTGGGGAGTATGCGATGGTGAGGGCGGCCGCTGAGCGCGGCTGGATCGACGGGCCCGCGGTCGCCCTCGAACAGCTGACGGCGGTGAAGCGAGCCGGCGCCGACTTCATCCTGACCTACTTCGCCGGCGAGGTGGCCGAGGCGCTCGGTGGTTGACCGGGCCGTCTCCGCGGCGTGGTTCGAACGGGCCCGACGGGTCATCCCCGGGGGGGTCAATTCGCCGGTCCGATCGTTCCGATCGGTGGGCGGCCACCCCTACTTCGTCACGCGCGGCGAGGGCGCCTATGTATGGGATGCCGATGGCCATCGACTGCTGGACTTCGTCCAGTCCTATGGGGCCTCGATCCTCGGTCATGCCCACCCGGCGGTGGTCCGGGCCGTCAGCGACGCCGCCGCCCGGGGAACCACGTTCGGGGCACCGACCGAGGGCGAGGTGCTGCTGGCCGAGGCCATCTGTGCCCGGGTGGAGGGGTGCGAGCAGGTGCGCCTGGTCTCGTCGGGGACCGAGGCGGCCATGAGTGCCATCCGGGTGGCCCGGGGATTCACCGGGCGCCCGCGGGTCCTCAAGTTCACCGGCTGCTACCACGGTCACTCCGACGGCCTCCTGGCCGGAGGCGGAAGCGGGGTCGCCACCCTCGGACTGCCGGATTCGGCCGGCGTCCCGGCGGCGGCCGTGGCGGAGACGCTGGTGGCCCCCTACAACCAGGTTCCCGAAATCGACGACCGGGTGGCGTGCGTGATCGTCGAGGCGGTGGCGGCCAACATGGGGCTGGTGGCGCCGGAGGTCGGGTTCCTCCAAGGGCTGCGCGCCGTTTGCGACGCGGCGGGGGCGCTGTTGGTCTTCGACGAGGTCATCACCGGGTTCCGGCTCGGAGAGGGCGGGGCTTCCGGATGGGCCGGCGTACGACCCGACCTCTGGTGCTTCGGGAAGGTCATGGGGGGAGGCCTCCCGGTCGGCGCCTTTGGCGGGCGGTCCGAGGTGCTCGAGTCACTCGCACCCGTTGGGCCCGTGTACCAGGCCGGGACCCTGTCGGGCAACCCTCTGGCCACTGCGGCCGGGTTGGCCGTCCTCGAGTCCATGGGCCCGGAGTCCTACCGGACCTTGTGCGACCGGGTGGCTCGATTCGGTCCGGCCCTGGCCGCCGTGCTGACGTCGGCGCTCGTGAAAGCGGGGACCGAGGACGGTTCGGGCCGGCAGCTGGAGGCACAGGTTCCCGTGGTGGGCCCGCTCTTCGGGTTGTTCTTCGCGCCCTCGGGTTCGGGCCCTGTGCATGACTACGACGGTGCGGTGGCCTCGGCCTCGACGGGCGTCTACGCCCGGCTGTTCCGCTCCATGCTCGATCGGGGCGTGGCCCTCGCCCCCGGCCCCTACGAGGTGGCGTTCCCGTCGATGGCCCACGGCGATGCGGAGCTCGACCGGACCCTCGATGTCGCATCAGAAGCCGTCGTCGATGCCGTCGTCGGCTGACTGCCGGGCCGAAGAGTCCGGGGCCGGCATCGAATGAGCACGCGGGCGGACCCATCGCTCGCAGGTCGGCTGCCTCCGGCGGACGGAGGTCGACAACCACCCGAGCACCCGGGTCACATCCCCCAAACGGTGCCGGAGATGGAGGGATCGTGGTTCGACGGCGTCGTCCAGGTCGGAGACGCCCATGCGACGACGGCCGGCGAGGCCGCGCTCTTCCTGTCGTTCGACCGGCGGGGGTTCGAAGTGGTGGGGCCCGCACCGGCCCAGCGTCGCCAGGTCCCGTGGACCGAGGTCACCAGGGTGTCCCTCGGGGTGACCCACGCCTGCGACAACGGTGGCTTCGTCACCCCGATCGAGGTCGAGACGATGGAGCAGACCTCACGGTTTCTCCTCCCATCCGAGCGTCCCGAGCCGGTCCCCATCCGCGCCCTCGACCGACAGCTGGCCACGTGGTCGACCTCCGACGGCGGCCATCCGGGGGCGCCGGTCGCAGCGCCGGCGCCGCACGGCGTCGAGCCCGACGGCCTCCCCTACGGATCCGGGGCATACGGCGTCCCGCCGACGTTCCCTGCCGGTTCGGATCGACCCCAGCCCGTCCGACCCCGACGCTCCCGCCGGAAGGCGATGCTGGTCATCGGATCGGCCCTCGTGGTGGCCGGAGTGGGACTGGCCTTCGCCCTGTCGGACACGGGTACAGGAACGCCGGCGGGCGCACCGGGTGCTCCCCGCCTCTCCTCCGATCAGCGTCTGGCAGATCAGCTCATGCTCAGCCGGAACGATCTCCCTCACGGATGGACGGTCAACACCGACGCCAGTGGATCCAACTCCCAGCACATGCGTACCGCCGAGGCCGCCATCGCCACCGCGTTTGCCGGGTGCATGGGCATCACGGACCAACAGGGTGCGGTGGTCCTCGGCGGGCCGGCCAGCGACCAGACCGCTCAAACGTCGTCTCCGGTGTTCGTGGCCCCCGCGTCTGCCCAAAATCCCGGATCCGCCTTCGAGCTCCAGACGACGGCCCGAATCGTGCGCACCCACCGCAACGAACAAGACGATGCCGCGTTATATGCCAACTCCCGGTACCCGCCGTGCGTGGCCACCGCGGTGGCCGCGGAGGTGCAGCTCGGTGCCAACAGCGCCTCCGGGCAGAACGACCGACCCGGCCCGGCATCGGCAACGGCTGTGGACCTCCACGCCCCGGGAGGGGAACAGCTCTCCGGTCTGCTCATCTCTTTCACCGTGTCCGACCGTTCGACGCCGGTACCGGTTCAGGTGGAGGACGTCTCCCTGGGCACCGATCGCATCGAGGCCGACCTTCAGGCCTTCTCCATCGGCGGCGAGATACCGAGCGATGTCCTGTCGTCATCGGTGTGGACATTCGAGCAACGGGTGGCCAGCAGAGGCACAGGGGTTGCGGTCTGACCGAGCCGCCTCATTTGCGGCCTTCCGGGGGCGATCGTCCGGAATGCCGAGGTCTGGAGGTGGGAGACGGTAAGAATGGTGCCGTGCCATGACTGTGCCTGAGCAGGCCGCACCGATCGGATCTGCACGCACGGCGTCGCAGGTCAACCTTGCCGAATCAAGGTTCGGACGGCAGGATGTCACAGCGGGGTCAACAGAGCCCGGGATATCCCGGGCAACGGAGGAAGCGCAGAAATGACCGTGGGAATAACCGAACTGCCTCCCGAGGGAATGCAACTTGGCGGAGTTGCGTTGGCCGGCGACCCTGATCGAGGCACGAAGACGACCGAGGGCCTCAGTCTGCTTTTCACCACTGCCGGCATCACCGTGCAGGGGCCCCAACCCCAGATCGAGCGGCTGTTGGTGTGGTCCGGGCTCGACACCGCGACCTGCCGGGAGAAGATCGTGCTGCCGGACGGGCGTGCCGCCGCGGTCATGGAGTTGACATCGGGAGGGCAGTCGATCCGATTTCTGCTCCCCACCGAGACGGTCACCGCGGGACAGGCCGCCTACCTCGATCAGGCCCTGCCCGCTTGGCTGGCCCGCTACCGGGGGGTGCCGGCGCCCACCGCGCCGACGTCTACCGCGCCGGCGGCCTCAACGGCGCCGCCTCCAGCACCGCCCTCCTCGAGCGGCTGGGGCGCTCCCGCCGAAGGACCGGGTCGGGCCGCGGCGGGCGCGGCAGTGGCGGCGGGCGCGGCAGTGGCGGCGGGGCCCAGAGCCACCGACTGGGCAACCCGGCGATCGGCCGGACCTGACGCGGCCTTCCCCGGGAGCCAGGCAACGGAG
>DASZJN010000102.1:0-7213 GCA_035948045.1 Acidimicrobiales bacterium
GCCGTCGAATCGAGGGCGGCCCGCTGCAGGAAGGGCAGCGCCGCCACCAGGGCGTCCGGCGGGACCGAACGGACGGCCGAGGCGACGGTACGGCCCGGCCCGGCTACCACGGAGGCGGCGGCCAGCGCAGCCGCCAGGTCCCGATTGAGCTGCTCGTCGGTCGCCACCGTCGACGCCATGCGAAAGTCGACGAGCCCAGCCCGGCCGAGCCCGTCGACCACGATGGTCCGGGTCGAGAGCGAGCCGTGGGCCATGCCCCCGGTGCGCAGCGCGACCAGTAGGCCGAAGATGTCGTCCAACCCGCCATCGGTGATGAAGGGACCGACGGGCTCCTGGACTGCTGTGGGCGGGGGCAGTTCGGCCGGGTGGTCGTGGGCGGGGTCGGGAGATGACGTGGGATCGGCGCTGGCGCCTTCGTCGGGCAGTGGGACATACGGCGCAAAGGTCGAGAGGGGCTCCCCCCCGGGGGGGCGGGTGACCAGCAGGGCGTCGCGAGCGGGGCCGGCGGGGCCGGCGGCGAGCACGTCCGGGACCCTGGCCCCGGCCCTCTCGGCCATCAGCGTCAGGTAGGCCTCGCGTTCGACCTGTTGTCGGCGGGTGAAGGACAAGGTCGGACCCGAGTCGCGATAGAGCAGGAAGCGGGCCGTCTTGGCCAACAGCCGGGCGTCGGCGGCGTCGCGCCCGTAGACCGAGACATCGACGGGGGATCCGTCGATGCGACCGCGGAACCGACCCACGCCCCACTCCTGGTGCGCTACGGGCGAGATGTCGTCCGCCGTCATCCCGAGGTCAGCCAGCAACAGCCTGACCTCGCCGATCGACGGCAACCCCAGCGGCGAGCCGAAGGTCAGATGGACGAGTGCCGCCGTGCCCCAGCCGAGGGCCAGGCTGGCCAGCACCGCCATCGGCAATCCGGCACCGTTCACGACCGATGCCAGAGCCAGGAGCACGATGGCCGTCTTGGTGGTCAGTTGGAACCATCGGCTCAGGTAGGGGATTGCCGCGGTGGCCACTCCGACAGCCGCGGCCACGCTGGCCACCGGAAACGAAAACGCAAAGTGGTGGAGCGAGGGCGTCGGCGGACGGCCGCCGGCGGAACCCAGGAGCAGACCGAGGATGACGCTGAGGAGCCAGGCGCCGAGCCCGGAGAAGGCGATGTCCCGGACAGTCGACCACCTCCGAGCGCCCACGGCCAGGACGGCGATGACCGCGATCAAGCCGAACGAGGCGATCCACCAGATCGCCGACGTCAGCCACTGGAGTCCGTTGGGCGCGGCCGCCAGGGTGGTGGCGACGGCGTGTTCAGCGTTGGAGTTGGCGCGGGTGGACAACCAGCACACGATGACGGTGAGAACGGCGAGGCCGAGGCGGAACGCGTCGGATCCTCGCCGACGGGTCTGCCCGTCCCCCACGGGGGCGAAGAAGACGGCCCTCCAGGTTCGCTCGTTCCACTTCCGGGGTGGGCGGTGCCGGCCGGTCGACGCCCCCGGTGTCGCCTCCGGCGCCGGTCCCGGCCGCTCGGTCACGCCCACCGGATCGTCGGTGTCGGGAGGAACCATCGACTATCCGGCTGCGGAGCCGAAGAAGGCGGCGTCGCCGAAGGAGAAGATGCCCCCGTCGGAGGCCACCAGCCAGTAGCCGCGGCCGTCCGGGGTGGCGGCCATGCCCACTACCGGCTTGTTGAGGACGAGGCTACCGGTGGATCCGAAGAAGGCGGCGTCGCCGAAGGAGAAGATGCCCCCGTCGGAGGCCACCAGCCAGTAGCCCCCGCCGTCGGGGGTGGCGGCCGTCCCCACCACGGGACGGGCCAGAGCGAGCCCGTCGGCGGAGCCCTGGAACGACGCATCGCCGAAGGCATAGATGCCGCCGTTGCTGCCTCCTACCCAGTACCCACGGCCGTCGTGGGTCGGCACGATGGCGACGGCCGGGCTGGTGAGCGTGGTGGTGGTGGAGAACCAGTCCGACTTCAATCCGAGGGCGCCGGCAAAACCGTCGCCGGTGAGCGACACACTCTGATTGGAGCCGAGCAGGGTCAGGGCCGTGACCCGGCCACCCCAGTCGCCGTAGCCATTGCGACCGGTGATGCTGATCGATTGCAGGGTTCCCAGCTGAGGCCAGGCCGAGTCGATGGCGGACACGGGGACCGAGGCGGTCCAGGTGTGGTTGGGGTTGCATCCCCCCGCCACGCAGACCGAGTCGCCGGTGTCCGCTACTCCGGGGAACGCCCCCGGGGCGGTGTAGCCACCCGTCGAGGCCGAGTACTGCGTCGCCGCCACTGCCCCGCCGGGGAACTCCATGACCTGGCCGGCAGTGGCATTGACGGCCGCGTCGGTCAGTGGATTCTCGTTCAGCGTGCCCTGGTAAGTCTGACAAGACAGGTCGCAGGTATCGGCATATCCCCCGTAGGACAGGATCCCGGCCATCACATACGACCGGGCCGCGACCGCCTGGGCCTCGAGCTCCTGGAAGCCCCATGCCTGGCCCTGCGGACCGGCGCCGCCCAGTGTTCCCCAAGAGGACGGCGACTCGTTGGGGACCACGCCCGAGACGTACTGCTCGAGGGGGACGAGGTTGACGGTGCGGGCCGCGCCGGCGGAGTTGTACGTCGCCTCGATCGAACCCCTCATGGTGAGGTTTCCGTTGCCCTGGCACAGCTGGAGCGCTTCTGACGATGTGTTCGGATCACCGATGACGGGATTGATGCTGGGCGAGGCCGTCGAGCTGGGCACGGTGGCGGCCACCCCTCCCCACGGGCCGGCACACGACATCCCGACCTGGACCGTCCACTGACCGCCTACCGGGACCATCAGTGCCGCCTGGTTCGACGGCACACTCAATCCCGCCACGGTGAAAGGCGATCCCGAGGTCACGATGACTGTGTTTCCGTTGTTCTCCGTCATGGTGACGGAGACCTGGTGCGCCTCCTGCCCGGCAGACAATGCAGCCTGGGTGGTCCCGCCGTAGTAGAGGCCCACGATCGACGAATAGCTGGTCCCGGCCAGGGCATAGCCGAGCGCCCCCCACTGCCCCATACCGTGCCCGTGGCCATAGCCGTGGCCGACGAACGACACCGTGGCGGAAGGGTAGGCCGATGCCGTCGAGGACGGTCCGACCACGCCCAACCCCGTCCCCACGAGCAGCGTCGTCCCCATCGCCCAGACTCTCAACCGAGCTCCAGCACGCGACCTGCCGGCAATAGATTTCCTGCGTCTCACGTGCACCTCGGGGCCGAGCGTACCGTCACCCATGTGCCTGCCGGCGGACTCTGACCCAACAGCGGGACGGGCGGGCCCGGCCCCGATGAGGTCCTCAGTCGGCTCCGCCATTGGCGGCAGTGAGGAACACCAGGGGCATCGAACCGTAGAAGGCGGCGCTGCCGAAGGTGAACATCCCTCCGTCAGCCGCAGCGAACCAGTAGCCGTCGCCTCGGGGCGTGGCGGCCATGCCCACGATGGGCAGATTGAGCGGCCTGCCCCCTTCTGACCCGTAGAAGGGGGCGTCGCCGAAGCTGAAGATGCCGCCGTCGGTGGCCACCAGCCAGTACCCGGAGCCACTGGGCGTTGCGGCCATCCCCACCACCGGCTGGTTCAGGGTGAGGCTCCCCGTCGAACCGCGGAAGGTGGCGTTGCCGAAGGTGAAGATGCCGCCGTCGGAGGCCACCAGCCAGTAGCCCTGCCCCTGTGGCGTCGCCGCCATACCCAGCACCGGCCGGTTCAGACGGATGCTGCCGGTCGACCCGTGAAAGCCGGCGTCACCGAAGGAGAAGATGCCCCCGTCGGTGGCCACCAGCCAGTAGCCACGGCCGTCCGGGGTCCGAGCCATTCCGACCACCGGCTGATTGAGTCGGAGGCTCCCCGTGGATCCGTAGAAGGCGGCGTCACCGAAGGAGAAGATGCCGCCGTCTGACGCCACCAGCCAGTAGCCCCCGCCGTCAGGGGTGGCGGCCATGCCCACGATGGGTCGGTTGAGGGCGATGTTGCCGGTCGATCCGTAGAAGGCGGCGTCACCGAAGGAGAAGATGCCGCCGTCGGTGGCCACGTTCCAATAGCCGCGACCATCGGGGGTGGCGGCCATGCCCACGATGGGTCGGTTGAGGTGGCCGGGGGCCGCCTGGGCCACCCACCCGGTCAACTGCGGGTTCTGGTGGTACATCGGCCACGAGCGCTTGCCCAACGAGTGGCCCGTCGAGTTGGCCACCCGGTAGTGCTGGATGGTGCCGGCATTGGCCGAGTTGTAGCCGGCGATGGTGATGCCGATGGAGCCGTTGGGGTCGACGGTGACCAGCGGCGAGTTCTGCAGGGCGACGGTACCGGCCCCCAGGGTGGCGACCACCTGCGCACTCCGGCCGTCGTAGATGACCAGGCCATTGGTGGTCGGAACCAGCACGTCGTTGTAGCCGCCCCCGGTGAGGTCGGCGGTCACGACACCCCCGATGATGCGGCCCGAGGTGGCCTGGGGCCACCCGGGCAAGGGTGCGCCATTGGCGCCGTTGAGCGCATAGACCAACCCGCCCGAGCCGGTGTCCACGCCCTCGACCACCTGCACGGAGCCGTCGCCCACGAGGTCTCCGATCGCCGGGCTCCCCATGGTGTTGCCGCCGAGGTTCGAGCGCCACACGATGTTGCAGTGGGAGTCGGAGCCGAACAGGGCGTTGGAGTCGGATGCGCCCGGGTAGAACGAACCGGTGCCGAAGGCGATGCCGACCTGGCCTCCGGCCAGGAAGTTCCCGACCGCCGGGGATGAGTCGACCGTCTGGTTGGTGTCGTGGTCGCAGATCAGATTGCCCCCGGGCCCGAGCACCCGGAGGTGACCACCCGCGCTGTAGGTCACGCCGTAGGCCACGCCTGGAGACGAGTCACCTCCCTGGACCACCTCGGTCTGCCCATTGCCGTAGAGGTCGGCCAGGGCCGGAGTGGTGAAGCCGCTGTCTGCGGTGAAGAACGGCCATCCCGGGAGCGTGGCGCCGTTCGAGGCGTCCAGGGCGTAGGCGTCCTGGCCGAGCGAGGGAGCGACCACTGCGTTGACCCCGTTGAGCCCTCCCACCGCCAGGGAAGCCTGAACGCCGTGGACGCCGTTCGGATCCTGGGCGTTCCGTCCCCACAGTTGCCCCCCGGCGTGGTTGAAGGCGAAGTAGCCCCCCACGTTCGGTTGGGAGGCATTGCCCGCCCCCACGTACACGTTCTCAGTTCCGCCGCCGTCGGGCGTCACCGACGGGGTCGAGTCAATGGGGACACCGGGAAGGTGCGCGGGCCAGCCCGGGGTGCCCGACCCGTCGGCCACGTGGAAGGCCCACAGGTTGCCGGCCCGGTCGCCGACCACCACCGACGGTCCGGACCCGTCCAGCGTGGCCACCGACGGGGAGCTCTGAGCCACGGGCGATCCGCCGTCGGGCAACGTCTGCTGCCAGGCCAATGAGGTTGCCAGAGCGGCGCCGTGCGGCACGGGGGCCGGGGCGGCGCCGACAACGGGGGTCCCGAGGGTGGTCAGCACGGCGCCCAGCCCGACAATGAGTGCTCCCCCGCAGATGCCTGCTCGGCGATGTCGCCTGCCACGACTCGCTCGGTTACCCGACCCGGCCACGAACTGCCCTTCGCGCATCCATCACTCCCAATCGCTCGATCCTGACCTGCATGTTCGGCACCCGACATCAAACCCGCGGCGGGATCCCTCGCGGCATCTCTCGTGCCCTCCCGGTGGTCGACTATTGCGGGGTGCCTGCCCAGTCCTGTCCGTATCGGCAGATTGCGTACATATCTGAACCGGCGGTCACCCCCGACAGCTCGAGGCCCGCCGTCAGGGGTTGGATGCGCTGTTTCGGGGCTGGGTGTCGGTACCCTGAGCCATGGCCTTGGATACGGCGCACGCACCCAGGGAGCTCGTGACGACCGCTTCGATACCCACCCGGGCCGAGCGACGGCGCATGTCCCGTCGGCGTCCCCCGTGGGCGGCCATGCCGTGGATCGTCTTCGCCGCCACCCTTGTGCTTCGCCTGGTGACCGCGGCCAGCGGCCCGACGGACTGGGATTCGGCCCAGTACGCCGCGGCCGTCGATCATTTTGATGTCAGCCACGGCCAGCCCCAGCCCCCCGGGTACTGGTTGTACGTGCAGTCGGGCCGGCTGCTCCACCACCTGTTCGGGCTGGGCATCATCCACAGCCTGGTGCTGGTGGCGGCCGTCGCGTCTGCGGCGGGGGCGGGCCTGACGGCGGTGGCCGGGCGCGACCTCGGAGGATGGTGGACCGGCGTGGCCGCCGGTGCGGTGGTGGCCACCTGTCCCTTCGCCTGGTTCAGCGGCTCGATCGTGGCCACCTATTCCTTCGACCTGGTCGCCGGACCGCTGCTGATCATCCTGGCCTGGCGGGCCCGGCCCGGGAGCTGGCACGGGGTCGGCGCCGTGGTGGCTCTGGGATTGCTGGCGGGCTTCCGCCAGTCCATCCTCCAGACGTTCCTGATCCTGGCCCTGGTGGCGGTGGCCGGATCGACGCGGAGGTGGGGAAGGTTGGCACTCACGGTGTCGGCCGGCCTGGCGGCCGTCGCCGTCTGGCTGGTTCCCATGGCCGTCACCCAGCCTGGCGGCCTCGGCGCCTGGGTGCATGCCACCCGGACGGAGGCGACGGGTGCGGCCCGGGCCACGTCGGTGCTGGATCATGCGGCCGCCGGGGCCACCAACATCGGCACCTTCGCCGCGTACACCGCGTTGGCCCTCGGCGCCCTGGCTGTCCTGTCCGTCCTCGGCGCCCTGGCCCTCCTCGGCCGGCGCCTCCGGTCGACCCCCGACGGCGCCCCCGCCCGATCGTCCCCACCCAGTCCAGGAGGGGCGGGGCACCGGTGGGAACGGCCCTGGTACCAGCGGCGGTGGGCCATCCTCGGGGCCGCCATCGTCCCCCCGGTGGCGGTGGTGACGCTGGTGGCCTTCGCCAAGGGGGGCTATCTGCTGGCCTACCTGCCGGCCGCTACCATCGCCCTCCTCCTGCCGTTGGGAGCACTCATCCACCGGACCGCGGAGGGCCGGGCCTCCCCGGGGTGGCTGGCCTTGGCCTCACTCGGTGTCGCCCTCGTCGTCGGGCTCGGGACCCAGCGGTTCGTGAGCGGCGACGGCGTGCTCCCCCAGCGATGGCTCCGACCCAATGGGTCGCTGTGGCTCGAACAGCCGCGCTACCAGGCGCCCTATGCCGATACCCTCCCGGCCATCCGCGCCGCTGATGCCATCGAC
>DASZJN010000103.1:0-6450 GCA_035948045.1 Acidimicrobiales bacterium
CAATCGGGGCTCACCTACCCGATCGGAACCGACTCCACCCGGCGGGTGGCGGCCGGCCTCTCCGGGTTGACCGGGGAGCCCAACACCTTCTTCCTCAGCGGTTCCGGCCGCGTCCTCGGCCACGTCATCGGCCCGGTGTCCCCACCCCAGCTGGCGCAGTGGTTGCACCGACTGGCCGGGTCCTCGGGCTGAGCCGTCCGCTGGCCCGCTCACTCCCAGCGGAAGGCCAGGCCGGCGGCCACCGGTGCCGCCACCGCCCAGACCACCAGCACGATCCAGTCGTGGGTGGTCACTGCCGTGCCGTGGCCAAGGGTGCCATGGAGGGCATCGGCCAGCGCCGATGCCGGCAGGAGGTTGGCCGCGCCGGCCAGCCAACCAGGCAGCTTGGCCAAGGGAATCAGCATCCCGCCGAGCAGCAGGAGCACGACGAACAGGCCGTTGACCACGGCCAGGTTCACCAGGGGCTTGAGTGTTCCGGCCAGGAGGAGGCCGACGCCGCCGAAGGCGACGGTCCCCAACACCATGGCCGCGATCGCCGCGCCCACCAGCGCACCGGCACCGCCCGGACCGCCGGGGCTCCAGCCCAGGGCCAGCCCCACCCCCACCAGCACCGCCGCCTGGAGCAGCTCGACGGCGATGATGGCGATGATCTTGGCGGCCAACAGCCGTGGCCGGCCCAGTGGCGTGGCCCCCAACCGCTTGAGGACCCCGTAACCGCGCTCGAAGCCGGTTCCGATCCCCAATGCGGTCATGGCCGTCGACATGACGGCCAGGGCCAGAATGCCCGGTACCAGGAAGTCGACGGGATGCCCGGGACCGGTGGGCAGGACGTGCACCGCCGAGAAGAACCACAGGAACACCACCGGGATGCCCAGGGTCAAAAAGACCGTCTCCCCGTTGGTGCCGAGCATGGTCAGCTCGGCCCCCAACTGGGCCTTGAGCGGTCTCATGGTCGGGGCGCTCCGGCCCGCCCGGCTCGGTGCGGGCGTTCGGGTGGCTCCGATTCCGGCGGATCACCGGTCCCCCGGGAGGCGGTGATGGCCAGGTAGGCCTCCTCCAGAGACTGACCGGTGCGGAGATCGCCCACGGCCAGGTCCCGTTCGGCCAACCAACCGGCCAGGGCGGCCACCACCGCCGGGGTGGGTGCGCCGGCGCCGCACCGGAGCCGGTAGGAGCCCGGCCGCTCCTCTTCGACGGTGGCCCCGCTGCCCATGGTCAGGGCCAGTCCCGCCGTGTCGATCCCCGGGTCGGTGGAGAAGCGGATGGACCCGTCGGCGGTGCCGAGGGCCAAGGCCGCAGGGGTGCCTTCGGCCAGCATGCGGCCGCCGTCGATGATGACCACCCGATCGGCCAGCCGCTCGGCTTCGGACAGCTCGTGGGTGGTCAGGACCACGCAGACGCCGCGGTGGCGCCGTTCGGCGATGATGTCGCGCACCACGATGCGGCCCTCGGGGTCGACGCCGGCGGTGGGCTCGTCGAGGAAGAGGACGCTCGGCTTTCCCACCAGGGCCAGGGCCAGGGCGAGGCGCTGCTGCTCGCCACCGGACAGCCGCCGCCACGGGGTGCGGCGGACGGCGGAGAGTCCCACCAGGTCGAGGAGGCCGTCGGGGTCCTCGGGGTCGTCGTAGTAGGCGGCGAACAGACGGAGGACCTGGGCCGGGCCCAGCATCGGGTAGACGCCCCCCCTCTGCAGCATCACGCCGATGCGGGGGACCAGCGCGCCGTGGTCCCGGCGGGGGTCGAGGCCGAGGACCCGGACCGAGCCCTGGTCCACCCGGCGGTAGCCCTCCAGGGCCTCGACCGTGCTGGTCTTGCCGGCGCCGTTCGGACCGAGCAGGGCGACCACCTCGCCGGCGAGGCCCTCGAAGGACAGGTGGTCGACGGCCACCGTGTCGCCGTAGCGGATGACCACACCGTCGCAGACGACGGCCGGAGGCCCGGTGGTGACGTTGACCTCGCTCACGGGAGGTCACGCTACCGTTGTGCCCGTCATGATCGACATCCGGTTGGTGAGGGACGACAGCGCGGCGGTGAAGGCCGCCCTCGGCCGGAGAGGGGTGGACCCCGCCGACATCGACCGGCTGGTCGGGCTGGACCAGACCGCCCGCGGCGAGATCGGACGGCGGGATGACCTGCGGGCGCAGGTGAAGGCCCTCTCGAAGCAGGTGGGTGAGGCCCGCCGCTCGGGTGACACCGCCTTGGCCGAGAAGTTGACGGCCCGCAGTCGGGGCCTTGGCGACGACGAACGGGCGCAAAACGCGGTGGCGGAAACCGCCCAGGAGGAGGTGCGCCGGGCCGTGCTCTTCCTCCCCAACCTGCCGTCGCCCGATGCCCCTGACGGGAGCGGTCCCGACGGCAACGTGGTGGTCCGTACCTGGCCGGCTGCTGCTCCGACCTACAGCGACGCCCAGCGGGTGCCCCACTGGGAGACCGGAGCGGCCCTGGGCCTCCTGGACATGGAGCGGGGGGCCAAGCTGTCGGGGTCGATGTTCCCCCTCTACCGGGGGGTGGGCGCCCGGCTGCTGCGCGCCCTGACCTCGCTGGCACTGGACAGCCACGCCGACCAGTTCGAAGAGGTGCGGCCGCCCACCCTGGTCCTCACCGACACCATGGTGTCGACGGGTCACCTCCCCAAGTTCGAAGAGGACGCGTACCACGTGGAACGCGACGACCTCTGGGCCATCCCCACCGCCGAGGTGCCCCTGACGTCCATGTGGCGCGGCGACGTCCTCGACGAGTCGGACCTGCCGTTGAGGTTGACCGCCGCCACCTCGTGCTTCCGTCGGGAGGCGGGCGCGGCCGGCCGCGACACGAGGGGCCTGCTCCGGGTGCACGAGTTCGACAAGGTCGAGCTGTTCGCCTACAGCACTCCCGACCAGGCGCCCGCCTTGCTGGCGGACATGGTGGCCCGGGCCGAGCGGCTGCTGCAGGACCTGGGGCTCCAGTACCGGGTCCTCGACCTGTGCCCGGATGAGATGGGCATCTCGGCCGCCCGCACCTTCGACCTCGAGGTCTACTCCCCCGGGGTCGACCAGTGGTTGGAGGTGTCGTCGGTGAGCTGGTGCAGCGACTACCAGGCCCGCCGGGCCAACATCCGCTTCCGACCGAGCGGTGGCGGGGGGCCGGTGCTGGTCCACACGCTGAACGGCTCGGCCCTGGCCTGGGCCCGGATCTGGGCCGCCCTCGTGGAGACGGGTCGGCAGGCCGACGGATCGCTGATGCTGCCCGAGGTGCTCGGTCCCTACCTGCGGGGCGAGACGGTCGTCCCCGCCCCGGGCTGATCCGGATCGCTGGCCCGGTGGCGTTGGGGGTCGGGTCAGACGCGGGGCGCGTCGAACCGATAGCCGACCCCACGGATGGTCGTGATCAGCTTGGGTGATGACGGGTCCAGCTCGACGTGGGTGCGTAGCCGCTTGATGTGGACGTCGAGGGTCTTGGTGTCGCCGAAGTAGTCGGATCCCCAGATGCGGTCGATCAGCACGTCCCGCGTCAACAGCCGACCGGCGTTCTCCATCAACAGCGACAGCAGCTCGAATTCCTTGCGCCGCAGGTGCACGTCCCGGCCCCGGATGAAGACCAGATGGCGATCGGGGTCGATCTGGATGCCCCCGCCCTCGAGGACCGCGCTCCCGGTGGGCCGCTCGGAGCCCTCGCGCTCGTCATCGCCCGCCGCCCCGTCGTTCGATGGCTCGGGTGGAGTGTCGGTCGAGGGGGTACGTCGGAGCACGGCCCGCATGCGGGCCACCAATTCGCGGAGGCGGTACGGCTTGGACACGTAGTCGTCCGCCCCGACTTCGAGACCCACCACGGTGTCGATCTCGGTCCCCTTGGCCGTCACCATGATGATGGGGACCGAAGACCGGGCCCGGATCGAGCGGCACACGTCGATCCCGGACAGCCGGGGCAGCATGAGATCGAGCAGGACCAGGTCGGGCTCGACCGACGCGAACAGCCGGAGGGCCTCGTTGCCGTCCCTGGCCACCGTCACGTCGAACCCCTCGCGGGCCAGCCCGATCACGAGGGCGTCGATGAAGGACTCGTCGTCCTCGGCCAGCAGGACCTTCGTCTGCGATTCGTCGGGGGCCGCCGGCGTCGCGCTCATGCCGAATACTCAGGGGGCGTGGGCAGGATCAGTGTGAAGGTCGATCCCTCCCCCTCTCGCGAGTCGACCTCGACCCGGCCCTGATGGTTGCTGGCCACGTGGCGGACGATCGAGAGCCCGAGCCCGGTGCCACCCGAGTCACGGCTGCGACCATGGTCGACCCGGTAGAAGCGCTCGAAGATGCGCTCGAGGTCGCGGGTGGGTATCCCCACCCCGGTGTCGGTGACGGCCAATTTGATCTCGCCGTTGGATTGGCTCCCCGCCACCCGCACGACGGCGTCCTCGTACGAGAAGGTCACCGCGTTCTCGAGGAGGCTGTGGATGGCGGAAACCAGTTGGCGGCGATCGCCGATGACGTGGACCGGCGGGTTGGGCTCATTCAGCTCGATGGTAATGCGTCGCTGCTCGGCTGCCGCCCGGACCCGCTCGACCGCCTCGGCCATCACCAGATTGACGTAGATGGGCTCTCGGGGCGGATCCTCCTCGGACTCGATGCGGCTGAGATCCAGGAGGTCGTCGATGATGCGGCTGACCCGGAAGGCCTCGGTGTGGATGCGCGAGGCCAGCCGCTGGGCCACGGTCGGGTCGGGCTCGACGGTCAGCGTCTCCGCCAGCAGGCCGAGCGCCCCCATCGGGGTCTTGAGCTCGTGGCTGACATTGGCCACGAAGTCCCGGCGGATCTCCTCGAGCCGCCGGCGCTCGGACACGTCCTCGATGATGGCGATCACCCCCAACGGCCGGCGCCCGTCGTCGACCAGCCGGGTCCGAACCATCAACGTCTGCCGGGGCGGCCCGTAGAGGTCGAGCGTGCGCTCGGCGGACCCGTCCGTCCAGGCATTCTCCAGCAACTCGGTGACGGCCTGGGCGGCCAGGGCGTCCCCGTGGCGATTGGTCATCAGGCCCACGGCCCGGGCATTGCGGAAGGCCACCTCACCGTTCTCGTCGCACACGATCACGCCTTGGGGGAGGGTGTCGAGGGCCCGTCGCAGCCGGATGGCGTCGGAGCTGGCCTCGGTCACGGCCTCGGACGCCTCGCCGGTCACCCGCTCGAGGTGCATGAGCACCGGTTCCACCCCCCCCTCGTCGGGTGGCTCCACCCCCAGCCGGTTGGACAGGGCGATCAGTCGTTGCTGGAGGGCCCGGCGACCGGCCCGGCGGCCCTGCCGGGCCGCGATGACGACAGCGAGGACGGCCACCACCGCGAAGACGATGTACCCGATGACGTACGGCTTCACTGCCTAAGCATGACAGGCCCTCGTCGTACCTGCGGTTCTGTGGTCGGAATTGGGGAGAATACATGGAAAATCATGAAACATGTTGAAATGAGCGGAACCGCTGTCTAGTCTCTGCCCATGACCATCGCCCTGCTCCCCGCCCTTGGAACGCCCCTCCTCACCGTTCTCTCCGGCGGCCTCCCCGTCCCATCCGGAGGGTTCGACCCGCTGTCCGCCCCGATGCTGCCCCTGGCCCGTCCGGTGCCGGCCGTCTTCGGGCGCACGGCCGACGTGGTCAACATGCACCCCGATCCCAACGCGCTGCCGGGGGGCCAGGTGCTCCAGAACCTCATGAACGGGCTGGACAGCTGGGCCCTGGCCCTGGCTCTCATCGGGCTGGTCATCGGAGCGGCGGCGTGGGCCCTCGGATCCCACGGCCAGAACTACCAGCAGAGCTTCGTGGGCCGCCGTGCCGTACTGATCTCCGGCCTCGCCGCCCTGTTGATCGGCGCCGGCCCCGGCCTCGTCTCCTTCTTCTTCACCACCGGCTCAGGGGTCCACTGACATGCCTTCACCGGCGCTGGCGGGCCTGCCGGCCATACCGGGCACCGCGTGCCCGGCGGCGGCCGCAGCCCTCGGGGCCGCCGGGTTGGGCCCGGTCTGCCAGGTCGCGTCGGGCCTGACCGGGGTGGCCGGCTCCGCCGCATCCCAGGTGGCCGGCTTCGGGATCGACAGCGTGCTCAACGCCCTGGGCACCTGGGTGGCCAACGGGGCGGCCTGGCTGCTGGCCCAGATCGGAGCCGTGATCGGGGAGACCACGGGCGTCGACCTGGGTGCCTCCTGGTTCACCACCCACTACGGGACCATGGCCGCCTTGGCCGCGGTGGTCATCGTGCCCCTCCTGCTGCTCGGGATCATGCAGTCCATCTATCGACAGAACGCCTCGATGCTGATCCGGTCGGTGGTGGTCAATGTCCCCCTGGCCATCTTGTTGACGGCGGTGGCGGTGAAGCTCGTGCAGCTCGGACTGGCCGTCACCGACGCCATGAGCGCCGCTGTGGCCCACGGCGCCGGGCTCGACGCCGGTCACTTCATGGCCTCGGTCACCCTGGAGGTGTCGGGGCAGGCCGCCGG
>DASZJN010000104.1:0-2318 GCA_035948045.1 Acidimicrobiales bacterium
AACATCGTCCGTCTCGGCGTCCACATGCACCTGCTGGGCCGCGGCATGAAGATCGTGCTCAACCCCGGTACCCCTGGAGCCCGCACCCTCTTGAACGTCACCAACTACGACTTCAACTACCAGCGGTCGTACACGCTGAAGACGCCGGTGCACACCAACCGCGGGGACAAGATCGGGGTCACCTGTACCTACGACCCCACGCTGCGCCAGGAGCTGCCCCAGTTGCGGAAGCTGCCGCCGCGCTACGTCACCTGGGGAGACGGCTCGTCGGATGAGATGTGTCTGGCGCTGGTCCAGACGGTGCACGCCTAGGGTTGCCGACGGCCTCCCGACAACGGCGGCCTTACGCCGGCTTCGGAGGAGACAGGATCCCGACCAGCTCGACGTGTTCGGTCATCGGGAAGAGATCGAAAGCCCGAAGGGATGGCAGTGACCACCCGGCGTCGAGCATCACCCGGAGGTCGCGGGCGAACGAGGCCGGATCGCACGAGACGTAGGCCACCGCCCTCGGTGACGGGTCGAGGGCCACGAGGGCCCGCATCAACGGCAGGCCGGCTCCCTCCCGGGCCGGGTCGAGCACGATGACATCCGGTGCGCCGATGCGGCCGGCCACCACGAACTCGGTCACGTCCGACCGGACGATGGTGACCTGGTGAAGATCCCTGGCGTTCCGCGCGGCATCCGAGCAGGCTCGGCCGCTCCGCTCCACCGCCACCACCGAGCCCCGGGGCCCGACCGCCTGGGCCAGGGGCACGGTGAACAGGCCGGCGCCGGAGAACAGATCGGCCACCCGCTCCCCCGCCGCCGGCGCCACCCCGTCGAGCACGGTGCGAGTGAGGAGGGGGGCAGCACCGGGGTGCACCTGCCAGAACACTCCCGTACTGACCTCGAACTTGTTGCCCAGGACCTCGAACCGCACCCGGTCGGGCCTGCGGACAGTCCTGCCGTTGACAACCAGCCCTGCGTCGACCGAAGGCCGGCCGGCCAATCGGGTCCGACCGGTCTCGACGGACACCACCGCCGACCCGCCATCCGGCGATGCCGTCACCTCGAGGTGGTGTGCCCCCCTCCACTGCAGGGTGCCGACGCCGACCCGATTGATCGCCGGCGCGGCGATCGGACACTCGTCGACCGGTTCGATGGAACGGGAGCGGTGACGGCGTAGCCCGGTGCGCCCCGACCGGTCCACCGAGTACCGGACCCGGGTCCGCCAGCCCAGTCCCTCCGGGGCACCGTCGACCTCCTCGACCGCCACGGCCCGATCCACTCCGGCCAAGCGGCGCAGTTGCTCGGCGATCAGCGCCGACTTGAGAATCCGCTGGGCCGGGAGCGAGACGTGCTGCCAATCACACCCCCCGCATCGACCTGGACCAGCGTGAGGACACGGCGGAGACACCCGATCGGGTGACGGCTCGAGAACCTCCACGGCATCAGCCCTGAGGAACGAGGCCGACACGGCGGTAACCTGTGCCACGACCCGTTCACCTGGCAGCGCGTGCCGCACGAAGACCACCCGCCCGTCGGCGGCGTGGGACACGCAGCCACCACCCGCAGCGATGGCCCCGGTGGCCAGTTCTACGATCGCACCCTCCCGCTCGGAGGATTCTCGATGATCCGGGCGACCCCCGGCACTCCCCCGCGTGCTCTGTTCGCTCGAGGACACCATGCCCTGGTCTTACCACCCCGAGTCAAGGTTCGAGACCGGAGTCTCACGATGGACCCCGGTGGCCCAACCCATGACACCGGTGGACGATACGGTGGCGGCCACCATTGGAGTCGAACTTCCGGCTCATGCGACCAGGGAGATGAACCGGTGGATATCAACGAGGCGCTGTACACGACCCGGGCGATGCGCAGAGTCCGCCCGGATCCCGTGCCGCTCGACGTGCAGGCCAAGATCCTGGACGCCGCCATCCGGGCGCCCACGGGCGGGAACACCCAGAACTGGCGGTTCCTGCTCGTCGACGACCGTGCTGTGGTCTCGCAGATCGGGCCGCTGTACCGCGACAGCATCGAGCAGCTCTGGAAGACCATCTACGCCGATCGCCTGGCGGCCGCCAGGGAGAACCCTGACGTCGAGGAGAACATCCAGATGGTCAAGGTGCAGCGGTCGGCACAGTGGCTGGCGGACCATTTCGAAGAGGTGCCTCTTTACCTCTTCGGTTTCGTGCAGGCCGACCCGACCGGCGGCTCGATCTTCCCGGCGATCTGGAGCGCCCAGCTGGCCGCCAGGGCCGACGGCGTCGGCAGCGCGCTCACCTCGGTGCTCGGCATCTTCCACGGCGAGCAGGCGCTGCGCATCCTCGGCGTGCCGGAAA
>DASZJN010000105.1:0-9426 GCA_035948045.1 Acidimicrobiales bacterium
GATGGGCACGACCCCCTGGCTGACCCACCGGCGCACCTCGTCGAGATGAGGCTTGGCCTCGATGCCGGTGAAGTCGGCGAAGAGGTCGCTGCCCTGGGCGGCGCCGATGGGCCGGGCGATGTGGCCCTCCTCGTCGATCCACACGACGGTGGGCACGTTGGAGATGGCATAGAGCTCGGTCAGGAGATGGTGGGGATCGTAGAGAACGGGCATGGTGATCCCCTCGATCCACGGCCGGACGTCGTCGGGACTGTGGTCGATGGCCACGGCGATGACCGTGAACCCCAGGGGACGCAGTTCGTCGTGCAGTTCCTGCCAGCCCGGCAGTTCATAGCGGCAGCCACACCAGCTCGAGAAGGTGACCAGCAACCGCTTGAGGCCGAGCCACTCGTCGAGGTGGTGAAGCTTCCCGTCGACGTCCGGCAACTCGAACGCGGGGGCCCGCAGGTCGTCGAGCGCCTGTCGCCGGAGTTCGGCAGGGAGGGCCACGGCCATGAGCCCGGCCTCGACGTCGATGATCGCCGGTCGGCCCAGTGCCGCAGCCACAGCCGCCAGATCGAGTCGGTCCCCCACGCGCAGGCCGGACGGATGGGCCACGGGGACACAGGTGTCCTCCCGGCACAGACCGTCGGGCTTCAACTCCCACCCCAGGGCATCCGGGAGCCGATCGGCGTCGATGAGGAACGTCGTGTGCCCGGCGTCCGGGTCGGCCTCCACGGTTCGGGCGTGCTCCTCGATGATCGTGATCTGGCTCATGCCATGCCCCTCCCGGCTCCTCCCCTACCGTGGCCCCCGGACGCCGCCATTGTCAATCTTCGGGAGCTCTGCCGGGAACCGGCGCCGGCGACTCGGGCACACCCGAGGCGGCGGCGAACTGGCGGCTGCGCTCGCGGAAGCCCCCCTGACCGTCGGGAGTGGGGGCGGCCGGCGAGAAGAGGATCACGCCGCCGCCGGCCGTCGACGCCACCGCCTCCCTCACGGCGCCGGCCATGTCATCGGCCTCTCGCACCGGCACGGGTGGCCGATCGTCGGCGGGGAGTGAGTCGAGGGCCACGCGCAGCCGCCGGCCATCGGGTGGAAGGACGACCACCGTCGGGATCGGTGACCGACGGGCCAGGGCCTCGGCCAGCGGCCGCACATCGATGCCCCGGTCGGCCCCGCCCAGGATGACCGTCAACTCGCGCCCGGGGAATGCCTCGACCGAGGCCAGGGTGGCGAACGGGTTGGAGGCCAGGGCGTCATCGACGAACGTGACACCGTCACGCCGGCCGATGGTGTGACAGCGCGAGGGCAGGCCCTCGAAGGCGTCCACGGCGGCTGCCACCGAACGGGCGGCGGGAGGCCGGCCCTCCAGCAGCATGGTGCCGGCAACGGCACCGCAGAGGTTCCACTGGTTGTGACGGCCCGGTGCTCGAAGTCGCCGGGAATCGACCAGAGGCTCCCCGTCGACTTCGATCATCCCGGTTGGGGCGACCCGGACCCGGCCCATGGGTCCGAACAGGGTCCGGCCCGGATGACGGTCGGTCCGCCGCACCGCCTCGGGGCTGGCCGCACTGACGGCCAGGGCCCCGGGAGGCCCGGCCTCGAAGAGACGGAGCTTGTCGCGGTAGTAGGGCTCCAGGCCGCCGTGCCAGTCGAGATGGTCCGGCGCCAGGCTGGTCAAGACACAGATGCGGGGCGAGACGGTCACGTCGGCGGCCTGGTACGACGAGACCTCGACCACGTAGGCGTCGACGAGGGGACGGTCGTACATGTCGGTGACCGGCACCCCGATGTTGCCGATCAACGCCACCTCCATGCCTTCCTGGCGCAGGATCGAGGCGGTGAGGGCGGCGGTGGTGCTCTTCCCCTTGGTGCCGGTGATGGCCACCACACGCGCCTCGGCGAAGTCCTCCAGCCACAGGGCCATGGCGGTGGTGACGGTGACGCCCGAGGCGGCGGCGGCAACCAGTTCCGGTCGATACCGGCTCACGCCGGGCGCCCGCACCACGGCGTCGAGGTGTGGCCAGGTCACATCGGCCGGGCTGATCACGACGGAGTCTCCGCCGAGCACGGCGAGAGCCTGGGCCGAGGCGGCCTCGACGTGATCATCGATCAGTACCGGGGTCACGCCCCGTCCGGCCAGCAGGGCGGCCATGCCCAGGCCCTCCTGGCCGAGGCCCCAGACGGCCACCCGCTGCCCGCACAGCTGATCGAGGTTCACGGCGGCACCGCCACGAAACGGTCGACCGCCGCGGCCACTTCCGGGTCAGGGAAGGCCAGATCAGGGGTAGGGGTCAGGAGCATCTCGATGTCGGCGTCCGACACCATGGCCCGGGCCCGGGCGGCCAGCGCCGCCACCACGGGCGACTCCTTCCACTCGGGCCGGTCGGAGAGCATCCTCAGGGCGGCGGCCGACTCGCGGCGCTCCCCGACACATTCGAACGGCTTGTCGTCGTCGCTCATCAGAGCGGCAAAGCCGGCGACCTGAAGACGATCGGCGAACATGTCACGCCCGATGACGGCGGACAGTGCCTCCGGGCTCATGAACGGGGCCAGCATCAGCCCGACGAACCGGCACTTGGCGCACTCGCCGCACCAACCCTCGTCGGCCCCGGCCGACTGGCGGAACACCCTGTTGCAGCTGCAGAAGATGGAGTGGTAGCGGGTGAGCGAGGCGAAGGCCCGGGCGATGGCCAACTCCGAATAGGGACGCAGGGCCGAGGCGTAGGTGAGGCCGGGATCGATCGACGTGGCCACCAGACCGGCCAGCAGGCGCTCGAACTCGACGCTCTTCGAATACTGGTGGTTGACCGGGACCCCTTCCACCAGCACCGTCTCCTCGCTGGCCGAGCGTTCGATGGCCATGGCGATGGTGTCATAGCCGTACACCGTGCTGCCGAGGGCGGCGATGAGCGAGATGATGGCCGTGATCGGCACGTGGCCGTTACGGGCGCCGGCTCGATTGAGCGCCGAGAGGTTCGGGGAGAGCTCTCGTCTCACCACCAGCAGATCCAGACCGGCACGCTCGGCCAGATCGGTGACCAGTCGATGCGGATTGACCGCCAACAGCCGCGGGTTCAGGGGTCGCAGGGCCTCGATGAGGACCATGGAGTCCTTTCCGCCCCCGATCGGGACCACCAGCCTCCGGGGTCCTCCCGCTCCTGCCCGCGGGGGCCGCTGGGACGCCGATGACCGCGGGGCAATCGTCACCGGCCGGGGCACCGGGAGCCCGTTGCCCACCGCGAACTCGCGGAGCCCTTCGTCGTACAGGTGCCGATGGAAGGCCACCTCCGCAGGACTGAGGGCGTCGGACTCGACGGACACCAGCGCCGGGGCCGCCGTCTTGTAGTAACTGGTGCCGGCGGCGATGTGCAGGTGGAGGAGCGCCCGCTCCAACGCCGCCGTGTCCACCGGCGTCGAGGCCCCGGTCGCGGTCTCGAACGTGATCGTCTCGACGAATGACGGCCCCCGGTCCAAGGCATAGTGGAGCGAGGCGGTCCGCGACCGCTGGTCGAAGGATCGGTCGAGGACGCGAAAGGATTCGAAGTCGTCCGGACTGAACCGGTCGGGGTCGCTCATGGCCGCATCAGCGTACTGGTGGTCGTCCGAACCACTGGCGACCGGCTGGCCCGGGTCGGACCGGCGGGCCCGGGTCAGGCCCCCGCCGGGAGGCGGAGACGGAGCGGATCGGACGGCCTGGTCAAGGGTCAGGCTCCTTGCCCGGTCGGATGCGCCTGACGATGGCCAGCGAGGTGCCCGTCGACTGGATGACCCACACGTCGCCCTTCTGCAGCCGCATCGACTGCCGCTTCCGCTCGCTGCTGTCGGGGGTCAGGGCCTCGAGCGCCTCGGTGGCCACATCCCCGTGGGTGCAGAGGACGGCGGACTCACCCGCCATCCGCTCCATCAATCGCAACGCATCGGCTCCATGCCCCTCGGCCAGCTCGTCGATGGACTCCACGTAGAGCCCCAGTGCCTCCGCCGTCGGGCGCACCGTTTCGCAGCAGCGGACGAAGGGACTGCTCAGAATGCGCTGAGGTCGGAAGTCGCTCAGGAGGGGGATCAGGGCGCGGGCTTGTGCCACCCCCCGCTCTGAGAGCGGGCGCGCCCGGTCGTCGCCCTGGTAGGCGCTCCGTCTCCCGGCATGCCCGTGCCGGACCAGAAGGAGTGGCATGCCCATGATGCTCCCATGCGCCGGAGCATCGATGGACGATGGGCGGCCCGCCACCGGCGCTTGGTCCACCGGCCGGCGGCGGCGGGGCCCTACCCCTCGACCGTCGGCACCTCGATCCCCGGATGAAGAGGGAGGGGGAACACGTCGAGATCTCGACTGCTCCGGGCCAGGGAGTGATACCTGCGTTCGGCGAACCACCAACGGCCTCCGTCGAGGACATACCGGTCGTGGTAGAGCCCGAAGATGGTCGACCAGTGGCCGCCCTCCCGCTGTTGGCGCAGCTCGCACATGAAGAGGCGGCTCACCGCAGTGCCGGCCGAGGCTCCCTCCGGGAACACGATGTGGGCGTTGAGGATGACGAATTCGAAGAACTCGAACTGTTCGATGGAGCGTCCGATGAATTGGCCCAGGTCGGCGCTGCCGGTCAGCACGAGGGGTTCCCCGGCCCGCCGGTCGATGACGATCGGTGCGTCGGGGACGAACAGCTGGTCCAGCTCGGCCCAGGCCCGCCGGTTGACCACGTCGGCGTAGGCGTGCTGCAGCCGCCGAATGCCGGTGTCGTGGACCGACTCGGCCATCAGCCCTTCATCGATCATCCCGGAACGCTAGCGCCGGCCGGGCCCGGGCGGGCGGCCCGACCGCCTCCCTGGTGAGGCGCATCTGACCCCACCGACTCCCCCCCCCGATCGGTGACGAGGTGCGACGCTGGAGCCATGAACGCCGAACGAGTGGTCTTTGAGGGATTCGAGGGTGTGCGGCTGGTGGCGGACGTCCGGGGCGACCCCGACGCCTGGCCCGTCCTCTTCCTGCACGGGGGGGGCCAGACCCGGTATGCGTGGGGATCGACGGCCGACACGGTGGCAACCCATGGATGGCGGACCGTCGCCCTCGATCTGCGCGGTCACGGGGACAGCGATTGGGCCCCCAACGGCGACTACTCCTTCACGGCCTTCGGAGGGGACTGCCTGGCCGTCGTCGACCAGCTGGGCAAACCGCCGGTCCTGATCGGCGCGTCCCTGGGGGGCATGTCGGCCATGCTGGCCGAAGGCACCAGCGACCGCACGGTCTCCTGTGGCCTGGTGCTGGTCGACATCACGCCGAAGAGCAACCCCGCCGGGATCCAGCGCATCGCCACCTTCATGCAGTCAGGACTGGACGGGTTCGACACGTTGGAGGCGGCGGCCGACGCCATCGCCGCCTACACCCCCCAGCGGGCCAAACGGGTGAACCCGGCGGGCCTCATGAAGGTGCTGCGCCAGCGCGAGGGCCGCTGGTACTGGCACTGGGACCCGCGACTCATCCGCCAGGAGCGAACCGAGGTGGTTCCTGATCGCCTGGTCGGGCTCCTGGATGTCGCCATGAGCAACATCCGCGTTCCCACCCTTCTGGTTCGAGGCCTCCTCAGCGACGTCGTCACCCAGGAGGGCGTGGACGACCTCCTGGCCCGCATTCCCGACGCCGCGGTGGTGGGGGTCGCAGGAGCCGCCCACATGATCGCCGGCGACCGCAACGACGCCTTCTCCGATGCGGTGGTGGACTTCTTGCAGGAGAGGATCCTGCCCACCATCGGGTAGGCGCCCCCTCAGAACTTCGAACGGCCCGTGGTTCCGGGCTGTTGGCCGTCGGGGAAGGCGCGGACCATGTTGTCCTGGACGAACGAGGCCACCAGACGACCATCCTCGGTGAAGATGTTGGCCCGACCGTAGGAGCGTCCCCGTCCGGCGTACGGGCTCTCGTGGGCCAGGAGATGCCACGCCGTGGCGTCGATGGGTTCGTGGAACGTCAGGGTGTGGCTCAGCACGCTGGTCGAGATCGACACATGGGACATCGACTGCCCGATGCCCGCATGGGGTCGCATGGCCGTGCCGATGAGGAAGCCGTCCGTGGCGTAGGCCAGCATGGCCTGACCCACGGGACCGGTCGTCGCTCCCCCCGGGAAGCGGACCCACACGAAGAGCTCGGCTGGACCGACCGCTTCGGGGTCGGCGAGGTCGACCCCGTCGACCACCCGGATCTCCCAGAATGCCTCGGCTCCGCCCGACCGCGGGGCCTCCTCCGGTGTCCCGACGGAGGGTGCCTCCACTCCGTGCCGGATGAGGTCGGGTTCGACCGCGCTGAGGAGGACGAGCGAGCGGGTGCAGAGCCGGTCGGCCTGCCGAACGGTCACCGTCGCGCTGGCCAGCGCCCGTCCGATGTGCATGGGCTCGACGTCGATGTCCAGCGCCTGATCCATGGCGCCCCCGCGGGCGAAGACGGTGTGGACCGACTTGACCTCCTTGGTCGGGTCCACGGATGATCCGGCCACGATGGTCTGGGCCAGCAGCTGGCCGCCGAAGACGACACCCCCGAATCCGGTGTCGAAGTTCTGGGCCCGGAACCGGCCCTCCCCCGCCGGCTCGAGATCGAGAACCCTTCGCAATCCGGACGGTTCGGACATCTCGGCCTCTCCCCGGTGGGCACGCGCCGCCCGGGGTCCTGTACCCCCGGCGAGCCCTTCGCCTTCGACGATATGGGCACCCTCGGCCCGGGGATCTTGGCACAGGCGACCGGCTGCTGCCCGAGGGCTCACCCGGCGGCGGTGTCCCCCGCGTCCGTGCCGTCGAGCACCGATACCAGCACCGTCACGTCGCCCAGGGCGCGCAAGGTGTCGTTCAGGTGGGTGCACGTGGAGGCGCCCGTCATCTCCCGTCGGACCCAGGCCCGGAGCTCGCCCACCGGCATGCCGACCAGACGATCGGCGCTGGCCACCGCGGCCGGGCACTCCATCCACGGCAGCACACGGGCGCGAGCGGCCATGGCTGTCACCCGCCCCTCGACGCCCTCCACGGCGCCGGAAACGGAGTACTCGTGGACCACGGACTCGGCACCGTCCGCGTCCATGTGGCTGTCCCGAAAATGGGCGTCGACCTCATTGGCCACGCCGGGCGCCGCCGACGCGAGGACGTCCAGCCGGCGGCGGCGTCGCATGGCATGCGGCGTCAGCGGCGGCATCTCGTGCCACGACCACGGGTCGTCCGGCGGCTCGAGCACCGGGGCGGGTGGCCCCATCGCCATGGGGATGACCCCCCGGGTGCGGATGGTGACCATCATGGTGGCGTCGTGCGCCCAACCGGCACAGAGATCGTCGCGCACTCCCAGTGCCGCGGCTCCGGCCGTCGAACTCTCCGGCGATGCCGCTCGGGGCTCGGGACCATCCAGGGCACCGCCCCGCTGGAGGGCGTATCCGGACACCAGGGCGGCGCCGGGCAGGTCGTCCAGCAGCAGGTGGAGCAAGGAGCCCACCTCCTGCTCGTGGGGCACCTCCTCGGCCAGACGGCGCCGGAACCCGGGGCCGACCACGGTCCCGATGAGGACGTCGAGTGCCGGGAGCGCCGGCGCCGTGATGAGGGAGCGGAGCTCCCGGGTCATACCGTCCACGCGGGCATGCAGCTCAGCCTCGCCGACCACCGAGGCGGTCCCGTCGAGGTGGGTGCGCAGGTCCCGGGCCCGGGCCGTGATGACGAGGTCTCCCCGCAGCCCGTCAGGTCGGGCCGTGTCGATGCTGGAGGTCCTCCGGACCGAACCGGGCTGGCGGCCGGGGGTCGTCGGAGCCGGGTCCATGGGACCGGCCGCTTCGGGCAGCAGGAGCACTACGCGGCCAGCCGAAAGAGGGGGCCGAACGAGGATCCCTCAGGCCGGTTGGTAGGGACAGCTGGTGGTTTCACGACACCTCCTGGACCGACGTTGCGTGGATCGGGCCCGACGTCGGGCATACGGCCGGCCCGCACCCCGCTGGCCTGGCCCAACGGTACCTGGTTGCCTCCATCCGGGCCGAGCGCTCGGGACGGGCCATCCCAACTTTGCCCTCGCCTGTCAGGGACCGGAAAAGTGAACGTACGGTGACAGTTAGGTGAACATAAGGTAAACTGGGTTCCATGAACAGAACGCTTCCCCGGACGGTGCACAAGGCCCAGGGCTGGTACCGCGACCCCTACCGGCAGCACTTGGCCCGCTGGTTCTCCGATGGGAGCCCGACCGCCCTGGTTCGGGATGAGGGGGTCGAGTCGATGGACCCGCCGCCCGAGCACCCGTTTGTGGGCCAGCTCGAAGCGGTGGAGGAGTCCGAGGGCGAATTGCTCCATGCTCACGTCGAGCCCCGCCAGGACCGGCCTGATGCCAGCGTCAACGCCGTCTGGGAGATCTTCGTCTCGACCGGGGGGGACTGAGCTCAAGAATTCCCGATCACGTGCTCGAGGTAGGTGGCCAGCTTGGCGCGGGCCGCCTCCCTCTGGGCCGGCAGGTGGGCCGTCGGCCACAGACCCGGGGCGGGCTCGTAGTCCTTCAGCACCTCACGGGCCACCGTGACCTTGTGGACCTCGGTGGGGCCGTCCACCACGCTCATGACCGGAGCCATCATCCACATGCCCCCGAAGGGCATCTCGTTTGACACCCCGAGGGCGCCATGGGCGTGCATCGACCGCCACACGGCGTCGTGCACCACCTTGGGGGTGAGCGCCTTGATGGCGGCGATGTTCTTCCGGGTGCGGCGATAGTCCTTGTACGTGTCGATCTCCCAGGCGGTGTACAGCACCAGCAACCGGAACTGAGCGAGCTCGGCATACGAATCGGCGATGTCGCCCTGCATGAACTCCTTACGGGCCAGCAGGCTCCCCTGGGTCTCACGACTGAGTACCCGTTCACACATCAGGTCGAGTGCCCGCTGGCAGGTGGCCACGGACCGCATGGCGTGGTGCACCCGACCCCCTCCGAGCCGGGTCTGGGCGATGGCGAACGCCTGGCCCTCGCCACCCAGCAGACTGTCGGCGGGAACCCGGACGTCCTCGTAGTGGATCAGGGCGTGCATGCCCTCGTCCTCCGACTCGCCGGCCAGCCCGATGTGGCGGACCATGTCGACGCCGGGTGTGTCGGTGGGGACCAGGAACATGGACGCGCCCTGGTACACACTGACCTCCGGGTCGGTGATGGCCATGACGATCAGGAACGCCGCCGTGCGGGCGTTGGAGGAGAAGAACTTCCACCCGTTGAGGACCCATTCGTCCCCGTCGCGGACGGCGCGGGTCGTGAACTGCTTCGGGTCCGACCCGGCCTGTGGCTCGGTCATCGAGTAGCAGGAGAACACCTCGCCGTCGAGCAACGGCTGCAGGTAGGTCGCCTTCTGCGCCTCGGTGCCGTAGTGGGCGATGATCTCGGCGTTGCCGGTGTCGGGGGCCTGGGTCCCGAACACGATGGGCGCCCAACCCGACACGCCGAGGATCTCGTTCAGGAGGGCC
>DASZJN010000106.1:0-7022 GCA_035948045.1 Acidimicrobiales bacterium
CATGGGTCTCCCGCCGTCGGACCTGGTCACGCTGCCCGCCGACCCCATCCAGACGATTCCCACCTACAGCGGCGCCCTGGCCGCATTCGAGCAGCTTCCAGAGGTGCGCGTCCTGTTCGACAGCGGCGCCGGTCCATCGCCCACCGGGAGCTCCACGCCGGGGAACCCCTACCCCGCGTTCGAGCAGGACTTCACGTCTTTCCCCATCTCAGGCACGACGGCGCGCACCTGGTACCTCGGGGCTGCGGGAGCACTCACTGATCAACCGCCCACCGGCCAGGGGGTCAACTGGTACACCTCGAACGCCAACGCCCTTCCCCTCACCGACTACGGAACGAACACTGGTCCGGGCGGCCTGTGGGGCAACGCGTCCCAGTGGCAGTGGAATTGGGCGCAGAACCCGTCGGGCACCGCCGTCTCTTACGTCTCGGCGCCACTGACTGCGACCACCACCGTCATCGGCGCCGGCGCCGTCGACCTCTGGGTGCGGTCCTCGACCCCCGACGTCGATCTACAGGCCACGATCAGCGAGGTACGTCATGACGGGAACGAGACGTTCGTTCAGAACGGCTGGATCCGCGCCAGCGAGCGAAAGCTCTCGACCACGTCGAACAACATGTTCAAGCAGCCGAGCACGCCGCTCGGACCAATCCCGACCTTCACGGCGTCCGACGCTGCGCCCATGCCGGCCGGGCAGTTCGTCAAGGTGGTTATCCCGCTCTACTACGAGGGCCATGTCTACCGCGCCGGGTCGCGCCTCCGGGTCACGATCTCTGCGCCGAACGGCACCCAACCGGTGTGGGCTTTCGGTCAGACGGAGCCGACCGGCACCGGGACCGTCTCGATCAGCTTCTCGAACGTCAGGCCGTCGAGCCTCGTCCTTCCTGTCGTGCCGGGCTCGAGCACCCCCACGCCACCGCCGGCCTGCCCGAGCTTGCGCAACGAGCCGTGCCGGCCGTACCAGGCGATCCTGGACAATACGTCCACTCCATGAGCATGGCGGGCGCGCACCGGTCGTCCACCTCGCGGCGCGTCGTGGAGCCGGCCCCGAGCGGTTGCAGCCAGGTCCTCGGATCCGCCGACCCCCGTCCGTGTCAGAGAACAGCAGTTAAGAACATGACTCTGCAGTCACGTCACACGACCAAACGAACCCATCGGACAAATGGCGTCGGTGGATCGTGGGTGTTCCCACTCGCGCCCCAGTGCATGACACCGAGCGAATTCGAGGCCCTACACTCGGGCGCAACTCAGGTCGCATTCTCATAACCGCAGTCACCCCTTGAGGACAAGGGGTCAACCGCAGGTGGTCGGGCTGCCCGGATTTGAACCGGGGACCTCTGCGTCCCGAACGCAGCGCGCTAACCAAGCTGCGCCACAGCCCGCTGAGCGGAACCACCGAATTGGCGGTTACGGATCAGGGGAGATGCTACCCGACGGCCGTTCGCTCGCTCCCCGGGCCGTCGTTCGGCGATCCTGTCTCCGCCACTGACGGCGCCGGTTCGGGCCGCTTGGCCACCACTTTGCCGATCCGGCGCTTGTCCATCTCTGCCACCCGGAGCTCCCACCCGTCGACGTTGAGCGCCTCGCCCTCGGTCGGGATGTGCCCGAACCCGTCGAACAGGAAGCCACCGAGGGTCACATACTCCCCATCCGGCAGGTTGATCTCGAGTTGATCCCTCACATCGTCCACGCTCATCCGGCCGTCCACCAGCCACCGACTCCCGTCGACGCGCACGACGTCGGGCTCGTCGTCGGAGTCGAATTCATCGGGAAGGTCGCCGACCAGCGCCCCGAGCAGGTCCTTGACCGTGAGCACCCCCTCGACGCCGCCATGTTCATCGACGACCACAGCGAAGGCCCGGCGCTGGCGGCGCATCTCGGCCAGGACATCGAGGACGAGGCGGGACTCGGGGACCAGAAACGGCTGGCGGAGTCGCCGGGAGATGTCGATGGGGTCCGGGGCCGGTCGGACTCCGGTGCCCGGCCCACCGGAGGGGCCTCCCCCGGGGATCCTCGCCTCCGGCCCCGCTTCCGCCCCGGTTCGGGTGGCGTTGTCGCCCCGGAACCCGCTGACCTGCCAACCGGCCCGGAACAGGTCGTTGACGAACAGCACCCCGATGAGGTCATCGAGGTTGTCCCCGAAGACCGGAAAGCAGCTGTGGCCGGACTCCCGCACCGCCTGGGTCACCGCATCGACGGTCAGGGGGATGGACAGGGCGACGACGTCCACTCTCGGCGTCATGACCTCGCGCACCACGGTGTCGTGCAGATCGTGGAGGGCGTCAATGATGAACTGCTCTTGCGCGTCGGCCCCTCCCTCGCCCCCCGACCGACCCGCCCGGCCCTTGCCGTCGGAGGAGCGACGGCGGCGTCCGGCTCGGCCTCCCCGGCCGGCGCCAGCCTCATTGTCTTCGTGGTGGCGGAACACGGACACGGTGGCGACGCTGTCTGTTCGGTCGGCGCCGGTCAGGCGCCGGCAATTGCGGGCGTGGACACGACAGAGAGCGGTTGGTAGGACTCGTCGTAGTAGGTGCCCCCGTCGAGGAGCGAGCTCACCGCTCGGCGCAGCCGAATGGGGTCGAGGGGCTTGACCAGCCAGCCTTCCGCCCCGGACCTCCGAGCCAGAAACACGTCAGGGCGGCGGTCGAGGAGCATGAGCACGGGCACATCGCCGAGACTCCCGTACGAAGCCTCGAGCCGGAGCTCGAGGCAGACGGCCATGCCGCCCATGTTCCCCATCTGGAGGTCGACCACGACCAGATCGGGGAGCGACTCGGCCACCTCGCGCATCACGGCCGGTCCCGACCGGGCCTCCCGGATGGTGATGTCCGGGCGGGCCGCGCTGGCCGCCACCTCGGCCCGCACCGACGGGGCGTCGCTGGCCACGATGATGGTCCGCACGAGCGTCAGGTTAGCGCTGTTGGCGAGGCCCACCCACGGGGCCACCCGACGCTGCCTCTCGGGGGAAGCCGCCGGTGAACAGCAGGTCGGCAACCGAGCCCAGCCCGTCCAGATCGTGGACGTCGGTGTTGAGGAGGGGGACCCGGTAGACCCGGGCGGGGGCCACCTTCGAGACCAGATCGGCGTAGGCCCGCTCCTCCCGATCGGAGGCCAACGTATAGCCACGGAGGTTCTCCACCAGTTGGTCCAGCGAGTGGTCGGCCCCGTGCCGGGCCTGCTCGGTCAGGGTGGCCAGTTGGGCATCGTCGGCAAACCGCGGCTGCACCCGGTTGACGATCAGGGCGGTGACCGACATCTCCGACTCGGCCAGCTTGCCGGCGAAGTGGACCGCCTCGTCGACCGAGTCGGGCCGGGGCGAGGCCACCACGATGAAGGCGGTGTCGCCCTGGACCAGCAGCTCGCGCACCCGGGCCGCCCGGGCCCGGAATCCCTCCTCCATCCCCTCGAAGGCCTGGAAGAAGGCCACCGCATCGGCAACGATGTCGGCCCCGGCCACCTTGGAGATGGTCCGCAGCAAGGCCTGAGCCGCCACCCCCATGATCCTCAGTCCGGCTCGGGTGGGCATCATCAGGGCCTGGAACAGGCGGTTCTCCAAAAAGCGGGTCAGGCGTCGGGGGGCATCGAGGAAGTCGAGGGCGTTGCGCGACGGGGGGGTGTCCACCACCACCAGATCGAATCCGCCCTCCTCGACCAGTTCGTAGAGCTTCTCCATGGCCATGTACTCCTGCGTCCCGGAGAGCGAGCCGGTGAGATTGCGATAGATCCGGTTGACCTTGATGTCCTCCGCCTGCTCGGACGAGTCGGCGTACCGTTGGACCAGATCGTCGAACGTCCCCTTGGGATCGAGCATCAGGGCGCTGAGCTCTCCGGCCCAGGGGCCCTCGATCCGGGTGGGGCGATTGCTCAGGGCGTCGAGGCCCAGGGCGTTGGCCAGCCGCCGGGCCGGGTCAATGGTCACCACGCAGGCGCGGCGACCCCGGCGGGCGGCCTCGAGGGCGATCGCCGCCGCCGTGGTGGTCTTGCCCACCCCACCGGAGCCACAGCAGATGATGATGGACCGATCGGCCACCACGGAGTCGATGGTCGCCTCGGCCGTCATGACGGGACCTCGGCCCGGTCGGGCAGGGCGTGCACCCCGGTCGCCAGGGCGTCGCTCAGGGTGTCGAGCTCCTCGGGGCCGATCGTTTCGGAAAAGAGGAAGGGCACCCGCAACTGGGCCAGGGGAAGCTCGTGGGCCAGGCGTTGCAGCTGTTCCTCCTGCAGCTGTTGACGGGTGAGCCGGAAGCGCCGGGCCGCCTCGAGCGAGGAGACCAGCGACGGGTCGAGGTCCACCCCGGCGGCCACGGCTGCTTCGTCGGCCGGCGTGTCCAGCCCGGGCCGCGAGGGATAGCAGCCGTTGATGATCACCGGTCCGAGCGCGATGCCCACCTTGTCCTCGAGTTGGTAGGCCGCTTCGATGGCTTCGTTGACCGGCATCTCCTCGGGCAGGGTCACCAGGGCCACCTGGCAGCGACGGGGATCGGACAGGAGTTGCACCACGTCGGCGGCCTGGGCCCGTATGGGGCCGCCCCTGGCGGCGTCGACGAGACCGCCCGCCGACGACAGGAAGGTCATGGTGTGACCGGTGGCCGGTGCGTCCACGAGCACCAGGTCGGCGATGCCGCTGCGCTCGATCTGCTTGACCTTCCCCAGCACCAGGATGTCCCGGATGCCGGGGATGGCCCCGGCCACCAGGTCGATGATCCCCGAGGACATCAGTCGCTTGGACACCCGGCGCAGGCCGTGATCGGCCAGGTACTCGAGCAGGGCGTCGTCGGGAGTGATGGTCCGGGCCCGCACCGTCCCGGGCGGAATGGCGGTGGTGCGGCCGGCGTCCGCTTCGTCGATCGGTTCCACCCCGGCCGCCTTGAGCACGGAACCGGTGTAGTCGAGGGCGTCGCCGCTCCCGAAGGCCGTGGCGACGCCCGGTCGGCCTTCGAGCTCGACCACCAGCACCGACAGTCCGGCTCGGGCGGCCAGATGGGCCAGTGCCGCCACCATGGTTGTCTTCCCCACGCCACCCTTGCCGGCCACGATGAGGACCCGGCTCTGGCCCAGGAAAGCACTGATGTCCATGACCTAGTGGAGCGTAGTGTCCGGGTCCGGTGCCGCCGCTGCACTCCGCCCTTGGCCAGGCGATCCCGACTGTGAGTGGTGCTTTGTCCACGCACCGAGGGTGACCGCTTAGAAATCCTGGTCAGACCCCTTGTTTCCGGTCACCGGTGGGAGTACCTTCCGTTGCGGGAGAGGAACCCGATGGGTGTGACAGGGGGAGTTGGGCAAGTGGAGCAAGCAGCAGTCGATGCTTGGCAACTGAAGGCGTCGTGCCGTGGGCCGCAGGCTGAGATTTTCTTTCCGCCTGCGCACGCCGAGCGCAAGGACGAGAAACTGCAGCGGGAGGACCGGGCCAAGTCGATCTGTCGAACGTGTGCGGTGCGAGCCGAGTGCCTCGATTACGCCATACGGATCCACGAGCCGCACGGCATCTGGGGTGGCCTGAACGAGATGGAGCGCAAGCAGATGGCGGATCGGCGAGCCGGCTGAAGCCGCGTCGACCGCCCGACGCCTCCGGTGCGTCAGGGGCGACGCCTGATCCCGAGTCCGGTCTGAACCCGGCCCGAGCCGGTCAGCCCGGTCCGAGCGCCTGTGCCGCCACCCGCACGCCCTTGCTGGCACAGACGGCACCCGGTTGTTGTGAGGTGGCCGCGCAGATCCCCGCCGTCAGGTAGTTGGCCGACGCCACGATGGCCTGCCCGGTCACGGAGTGGGCCTGACTGAGCTCGCCGGCGATGGCCGCCTGGGACTGTCGCACGATGACGGCGGGGCTGTACCCGGACGTGGAGGCCACCATCTGATTGCCGATGTCGACGAAGGGCAGCGACCCGGTGGTGGTCCCCGTGGCGCCGTACCGGTTGACCAGCGCGGACTGGGCCGGGCTCAGTCTGGCGATTCGGGTGAAGGCGCCGTGGGCGTTGACGGCGTCGGAGAACAGCTCGACGCAGGTCAGGGTGAGGTACGGGCTGGAGTAGGACGTGCCCACGAAGCTGAAGGTCTGGATGGCGGGAAAGACGGAGGTTTCCGCAGACTGCATGTTGCGGAGGGTGGAGAAGTGTCCGAAGCGGGACAGGGCCACGATGAGCGGCCACCGCTCCGATCCGCAGAACGGACAGAACTCGGCGCCGACGAACAGGACCTGGGGCTTGCCCATCGAGACCAGCGACGGTTGCCCGGTGAGCACGGTCGGAGCCACCAGCTGAGCCTCGGGCGAGTTGACCCCGACCGAATCGAACACGGACGGGGGAATTTTTGTGAGGGCCGAGACCACGTCGTCCGCGGTCATCGTCCGCTGGACCGTCTGCGGGGTGGACGGCGAACCGGCCAGGGCATAGATCACCAGGGCGATGACACCGACCAGGATGACCACCACGGCACCCCAGGCGAACCGGGCCGTACGCCTCGACGGATCGTGGTGCTCTGGTTCGCTGCTGTCCAACGGTCCACCGCTACTCGCCAAAGGGCCGGGCGTCGATGCACCGGATCCCCGATCGCCCACGCCGCCGTCCGCCTCGGGGTGCAACTACTCCCCGTCTCGTGATGGGTCATCCCCGGCCACGGTCGGCTGGAGGTACCCGGGAGCGAGCACCACCGGTGATGCCGTCACGATGATCACGAAGAGGATGAAGGTGATCACGTGCACCGACGAGCACCACAGGCAGATGGCCTTGATGAGAAAGAGCTCGGCGATGATCAGGTAGAGGATCATCGCGACCCCGGTGACCGACAGCAACAGCCGGGCCAGATGGATCCGCCGGTCCTCGGAACGCCATGCCACCGGCAGGCAGAGGGCGATCATCGGGATGAAGAAGGCAAGGCCGAGCACCGCCACCGGGATGCCGGCGATGTGCGACTGGGCACTGGTGGTGACGGTTTCGCAGTTGAACGTGCTCGTCTTGGGGCAGGCCAGGGTCAGATGGGTGTCGAAGTGGGTGATGGTCAGATAGATGGACACGCCGAGCCCGGCC
>DASZJN010000107.1:0-2651 GCA_035948045.1 Acidimicrobiales bacterium
CCGGCCACGGTCAGCTCGCAGCCCCGCAGCTGTTCGGTCGCCGAGTCGAGCCCGGGACCGACATCGGGGTTCCAGCCGATCACACGGCCGGGGGACGGTGGCCGTTGGTCCGCGGGCACTCGTGTCCCGAAGGGTCGAGGGGGGACCCGCAGAGCGGGCACGGGGGACGGCCCGATTCGACCAGCCGGGTGGCCTGGATGGCGAACCCGGCCGCCTGCTCCCGGGAGATGGACAGGCGGGCGATGGCGCCCGTCTCGTCCTCGGGGACCAGCTCCTCGATGACCAGGACGACCCGGTCGTCGCTCTCGTCGTAGGAGACGCCGATGGTCCCCACCACCCAGGCCGGATCCGCCGGTTCCTCGAGCGGGACTTCGTCCGGCAGGTGGCCCGGGCGCTCTTGGTCCCTCACGATCCGCGCCAGGTAGTCGGCCACCACGGCCACCTGTTGCTTCTCGATCTTGAGGGTGAGCAGCACCGGCCCCTGCCGGCACTGCAGCAGGAAGAGGCGATCACCGACGGGCCCGAGCGTGCCCACGGTGATCCGCTCCGGGGCCGAGAGGTCGTATCCCTCGCTCACGAGGCGGCCAGCTCGGTGAGCGATGCGGTGGAGTTGACGGTGAGGACGCTGGGGCCGCCGTCGCCGTAGGCCAGCGCCGACACGGAGCACGGGGACACGATGAGCCGCTGGAACAGGTCCAGTTGGGTTCCTGCCGCCGATGACACCGCGGCCTTGATCGGGTCGGCGTGGGACACGGCGACGACGGTTCCGCCCCGGTGGAGGAGGACCAGTCGGGCGATGGCCGACGCCATGCGGGCCTGCATCTCGAGGAAGGACTCGCCCCCCGGGAACCGGAACCCGCTGGGCCAGCGCTGGACCTGGGCCCACTCCGGCTTCTTGTACAGCCCGCTCAACTTGGCCCCGGTCCATGTTCCGAAGTCGCACTCGATCAGGCCGCGCTCCGTTCGCACCCGCAGGCCGAGCTGTCGGGCGATCGGCCTCGCCGTCTCGGTCGTCCGCTCCAGGGGGGAGGTGTACACGGCGACCGGCTGTCGACCGTCAGCCCCGGCCAGGGCGGCGATCCGGCCGGCCACGGCATCAGCCTGGGCCCGGCCCTCGTCGGACAGGTGGAGACCGGGGGCCCGACCGGGGAGGACCTTCCCCGTGGTCGGTGTCGTTCCGTGACGGACCAACAGCACCACGGTCGGACGGCTGGGGGTCTTCCGTCGGCTGGCCACGCCCGTTCACCGTACTCTGTCCCGGCACTCGCCCGACCGGAGCGGGGGCGCGGTCAGACGGTCAGCGGGACGTGCCGGCGAGGGGCCGGACCAGGGGCTCGAGGTCTTCGACAGTCCCGTCGGGAACGTCGTCGTCGGGGATCACCGGGTCGTGGCTGTGATCCTCTCGGGAGAGCGCCGACGGCCACCAGTTCCACCGGCCCAACAGGACCACCACCGAGGGCACCAGCAGCGTGCGCACGAAGAAGGTGTCGAGGAGGATGCCGGCGGCCAGGCCGAGGCCGATCTCCTTCACTTGTGTGTTCCCGGTGGCGGTCAGGACCCCGAACGTGCCCGCCAGGATGAGTCCGGCCGAGGTCACCGTGGTTCCTGTGGCCTCCACGGCGCGGCGCACGGCCACCCGGATGGGCGCGTGGTGGGCCTCCTCGCGGATCCTCGTCATCACCAGGATGTTGTAGTCCTGGCCCAAGGCCATGATGAAGACGAACATGAAGAACGGAAGGACGAAGTTGATGCCGTCCTGGCCTCCCACGAGTTCGAAGACGAGCACCGCCAGTCCGAGCGATGCCAGGTAGGACAGCCCCACGCTGATCACCAGGTAGATCGGCGCCACCAGGCTGCGGAGCACGATGGCCAGCAACAGGGCCAACACCAACAGCACCAGCGGGAGGATCTTGACCAGGTCCTGGCCGGCGATGGTCCCGACGTCGGCAGCGGAGGGGGCGTAGCCGTCGACCCCGTTGGCCGTGGCTCCGATCGCCGTGGCCACGTTCGCCACCGCGGCGCGGATGGCCGGGATGGCCTGGGCCGCCGCCGTGCTGGTCGACGGTCCCGCCCCCAAGGTGGCGTCGTAGCGGATGGTCCGGCCGTCGGCGCTGATGAACAGCGCGGCGGCGCGATAGGCGTCGTACTCGGCGGGCGAGAGGGCGACACGCGCCGGGGTGGAGGCGGGGAGCGTCGCTGCCGGTCCGTAACGTGCCAGCAGGCGGTGGGCCCGCACCAGCGCCTCCGGGCTCGCCATGGTGCCATTGGGGTCGAGGGCGCCGCTCACCGCCCGGAAGACGCCGGACCGTTCGAGGCCCAGTTGGGCCGTGACGAGTGTGTCGGGGTGGGCCCACACGGACGTCGGCAGGCGGAACAGGATCGTGGTCGGACTGGCCTCGGTGGACGGGTAGTTGGCGTCCAGCACTGCCTGTCCCCGGGCCGAGTCGGAGGTGGCCGCCGGGGGCTGGTCCCCGAAGCCGGTGGGGGCGTAGGCCAGCATCGACACGGCGAGCCCGCCGAAGAACACCAGACCGACGAGGAGCGTGACCAGTGGCCGGGCCACCACCCTGCCGGCGATGCGGCCCCACATTCCGTGCCGGGCCGGGCCGACCTTCGGCACCCGGGGCCAGAAGACGGAGCGGCCCAGCACC
>DASZJN010000108.1:0-3558 GCA_035948045.1 Acidimicrobiales bacterium
GTCGACTTCCGCATGGCGTCGACGGTGGCCACCGACGAGCAGCTCAATCGGGACCTGGCCGCGGCCCTGGCCGCCGCGTCCGTGGTCGCCGGGCCGGGCCGCACCGTCGCCTCGGCCATCCGTTCCGTCCCGCCGGACGCCCTGGTGGCGGCGCTGCCCTTCCTGCAGCGGGCCGCCCTCGATTCGACGGCGTCGCGGACCCTCCGGGGCAAGAAGGCCGTCCTCACCGCCCTTCGCCAACAGAGTGCGGCGGCTCTGGGCGTAGAGGTGCCCAAGCTCATCGAGCCGCGTCGGGTCAGCTGGGTCAACTTCGCGATGGTGCTCGGAACGGTGATCGGGGGCTGGGCCCTGATCGGCGTGCTGATCAACGTGACCAAGTCGTGGAGCACGATCACCGGGGCCGCGTGGGGATGGGTGGTGCTCGTGTTCGTCCTGGCCCAGGCGGCCTACCCGGCCATCGCCGTGACCACCGTGGGCTCGGTCACCGACCCGCTCCCGTACGGGAGGACGGTGGCCCTCGAACTGTCCGACACCTTCGTCGCCCTGGCCGGTGGATCGATGGCGGTGCTGGCCACCCGGGTGAGGTTCTTCCAGCAGGAGGGGTACACCCCGACGGTGGCGGTGAGCTCGGGCGTGTTGGCCAGCACGGCCAGCTGGATCGTGAAGGGGGCATTGTTCCTCATCGCCCTGCCCCTGGCCGCCGGCAACTTGCACTTCAACGAGCCGACCAGCGACTCCAGCAGCGGACACTCCAATCTGGTGTGGCTCATCTTGATCGCCGTGGTGGTGGCGGGCGTGGCCGTCGGTCTGCTGTTCGCCGTCCCTCGGTGGCGGCGGCTGGCGGCGGCCAAGCTGAGACCCAAGGCATCGGAGGTCTGGTCGCATCTGAGGATCCTGGCCGGCCACCCGAGGAACCTGGTGGAGATCTTCGGCGGTTCGGCGGTGGCACAGGTCCTGGTGGCCTTGGCGCTCGGCGCCTCCCTGCACGCCTTCGGGGGCCATCTCGATCTGGCCACCTTGATCGTCGTGCTCACCCTGGGCTCGATGCTGGGCGGCATCTCTCCGGTGCCAGGGGGGATGGGGGTGGTCGAGGCCGGGATGATCATCGGGCTCACCGCCGCCGGCATCAACGAGTCCGTGGCCGTGGCGGCCGTGTTCGTCCAGCGCCTGTTCACGGCCTATCTCCCCCCCATCTGGGGTTGGTTCGTGCTGGTGTGGATGAGGAAGAAGGAGTACCTCTAGGGCGGCCTTACTGGTGACCGCGGCCGGCCCCGGGTCGCTCAGCCCGTGCTGCCGTCCGGGGGCGTGGTCCCGAGGGGCCGGAAGGAACCGAGGCGTCCGAGGCGTCCGAGCCGGCCCACGTTGACCCCGATGTCCGCGGCACGCAACATCCGGAGGTCGCCGCGGCTGTTCCCGTAGGCCCACATCTTCCCGGGGGCGGTCCCGGACTCGTCGACCCAGAGGCGCAGGCGGCGCAGCTTCTCCTCCCCCCGGCAGTTGTGTCCGTCGTAGTGACCGGTCAGCCTGCCGTGCTCACCCACTTCCAGGCGGGTGGCGATCACCCCGTCGGCCCCGAGCCAGTCCCCGGCCGCGCCCACGTAGGCCGCCGGGGAGGCCGACACGATGACCACCCGGTCACCCCGGAGCCGGTGCCAGTCGAACCGGTCCCGCACCTCGGGGCGCAGGTGCCGCTCCACGTGCTGTCGGCCATACCGCGTCGACACCTCCTCGAAGTGATCGACGGGCACTCCGGCCAGTACCCGCTCGAAGAGACGCTCCTTGGCCTCGTCGGCCGCGCTGCCTCCCACCAGGGCGGCCGCAGCCAGCCTGGGAGCCAGGGCCAGCGCCGCCGACTGCACCGTGCGCCGGCCGGCGAGGGCGTAGAGGAAGCCGATCACGCTGCCGCCGTCGGTGAGTGTCCCGTCGAAGTCGAAGGCGGCCAGGTCAACCACGGGGGAGCGCGGTCACTTGGCGCCGGCGTCGACCACCGCACCGCCCCGGCCGGCCCCCCGGGCGAAGCGCAGCGGTCCGGATGACGCATCCGGGGAGGTCAGACTGGCCATGCCGAAGTGGAACTCGACCTGCATGGCGTCAGCAGTGGACCGTCCCCACTGCGCCAGCGCGGACCGGCGGTCGTTGCGCAGGCAGTCCTGAGGCAGGCCAGCCAGCTGGTGGCCCCAGGCCAGCGCCTCCGCCAGGGTCGAGCCGCTGGGCACCACCCGGTTGACGAGCCCCATGGCCAAGGCCTCGTCGGCACCGACCTCACGTCCGCTCAGGATCAGGTCGAGGGCCCGCCCCTGGCCGATGAGGCGCGGCAGTCGAACGGTTCCGCCGTCGATGAGGGGTACGCCGAATCGCCGGCAGAACACCCCGAAGGTGGCGTCGGCGGCCGCCACCCGCAGATCGCACCAGATGGCCAGCTCGAGACCTCCGGCCACAGCAAAGCCCTCCACCGCGGCGATCACGGGCTTGGACAGTTCCATCCGGGTTGGCCCCATCGGCCCGGGCCCGTCTTCGGTCAAGGGGCGTCGCTCGCCGTCGGCCAGCGACTTCAAATCGGCGCCGGCGCAGAAGGTGCCACCGCCTCCGGTCAGGATGGCCACCGACGAGCCGTCGTCGGCGTCGAAGACGGCAAACGCCTCATGCAGGGCGGCGGCCGTGGCGGCGTCCACGGCGTTGCGACGCTCCGGTCGATGGATGGCGATCACGGTCACCGACCCCTCCCGGGTGACCTGCAAGGTGGAGTTCATGGCCCCAGCATGGTGGAACGCCCCGAGTCCTGCCAGGGCCCGCTCCTCCCGGTCAAAACTCGACTAACTCGGTCGACAATTGGGGCGGGTTCGTCTATCCTGGCTGGGCGACGAGACACGGCGACGCCGGATGCGACTCGGGACATCGATTCACACCACCAGTACACAGGACAACAAAGGAGCATTCCATGGCAATCCGTTTGGGCGACATCGCCCCCGACTTCACTGCGGAGACCACTGAGGGCACGATCAACTTCCACGAGTACCTCGGGGACAGTTGGGGCGTGCTGTTCTCCCACCCCAAGGACTTCACCCCGGTCTGCACCACCGAGCTGGGTGCCTTCTCCAAGGCCAAGGCCGAGTTCGACAAGCGGGACACCAAGCTCATCGGCCTCTCGGTCGACGATGTCACCTCGCACGGCAAGTGGGCCGGCGACATCGAGGAGACTCAGGGCCAGGCGCTGAACTTCCCGCTCATCGGGGACGAGGATCGCAAGGTGGCGGACCTCTACGACATGATCCACCCCAACGCCAGTGACACGCTCACCGTGCGATCGGTGTTCATCATCGGCCCCGACAAGAAGGTCAAGCTGACCCTCACCTATCCCGCATCCACGGGGCGGAACGTGAGCGAGATCCTCCGGGTCCTCGACTCGCTGCAGCTGACGGCCGACTACAAGGTGGCCACGCCGGTCGACTGGAAGGACGGCGAGGACGTCATCATCGTCCCTGCCGTATCGGACGAGGAGGCCAAGGAGCGCTTCCCCAAGGGATTCGACACGGTCAAGCCCTACCTCAGGGTCACGCC
>DASZJN010000109.1:0-12543 GCA_035948045.1 Acidimicrobiales bacterium
CGCGACCGACACGCCGAGCGACCTCCTCGCCGGCGTCCCGGGTGCTGATCCGACCCGTCCGAGCGCCAACACCAACGGCGCCGGGGGCGGGCCCGGCCGCGGCAAGGCCACCGGAACCGGTGGGCCCAATGGCACCGGCGATGTCCACGCCCGGCCCAAGGGCAACCCCACCCCACCCACCGGAAAGGTGTCCGAGTGATGACCGACCTGGCCCACGCCGAGGAAGCCGGGGTCCCGGTCCCGCTCACCACCCGCAAGGACTGGTCCTCCGATCAGGAGGTCCGGTGGTGTCCCGGATGCGGGGACTACTCGATCCTTTCCGCCGTGCAGATGCTGATGCCCGACCTCGGAGTTCGACGCGAGAGCACCGTCTTCCTGTCCGGCATCGGTTGCGCCGCCCGGTTCCCCTACTACATGAACACCTACGGCATGCACTCCATCCACGGGCGGGCACCGGCCATCGCCACCGGGCTGGCCACGACCCGGCCGGACCTCGATGTCTGGGTGGTCACCGGTGATGGTGACTCCCTGTCCATCGGGGGGAACCACCTCATCCACGCCCTGCGCCGGAATGTGAACATCACCATCCTGCTGTTCAACAATCAGATCTACGGGCTGACCAAGGGCCAGTACTCCCCGACCTCGGAGGTGGCCAAGGTCACCAAGTCCACCCCGTTCGGCTCGCTCGAGCAGCCGTTCAACCCCCTGAGCCTGGCGTTGGGAGCGGAGGCCACCTTCGTCGCCCGCACCCACGACATGGACCGCAAGCACATGATCGAGACCTTTCGTCGGGCCCACGCCCATCGGGGGGCCTCGTTCGTGGAGATCTACCAGAACTGCAACGTGTTCAACGACGGCGCCTCCGAAGAGATCACCGGCAAGGAACACCGGTCGGACATGCTGATCCCGCTGGTGCACGGTGAGCCCATCCGGTTCGGTGCCGAGGCGGAGCACGGCGTGGTCCTCCATCGCGACGGATCGGTGGAGGTGGTGGAGGTGGCCGACGTGGGTGAGGACGCCCTGCTCGTCCACGACGAGCATCGTGACAACCCGGGCCTGGCCTTCCAGCTGAGCCGGCTGTCCCGGGGTCCCTACGAACCCACGCCGATCGGCGTCTTCCGCGATGTGGAGCGGCCGGAGTACGGGGCGGGGATGTCGCGCCAGATCGAGGAATCGAAGGCCAAGCGCGGCCAGGGGGACCTGCACGCCCTCCTGCGCTCGGGTTCCTCGTGGACGGTGGACTAGGACCTCGGACCAAGGGTCGGAGGAGCGGCGGCCAGCGGGATGGGCATCTTCGTCGGGCTGCTGCGAAGCATCAACGTGGGGGGTCGGAACCGGGTGCCGATGGCAGACCTCCGCACCCTCGTGTCGTCCCTGGGCTTCGACGACGTGGCCACCTACCTGCAGAGCGGCAACGTGGTCTTCACCGCATCCGGCTCGGCCACGGTCGTGGCCAGGGCCATCCAGGACCGGATCGCCTCCGAGCTCGGGCTCGAGGTGCCGGTCATCGTGAGAAGCAGGCGCCAGCTCGAGGCCATCGTGCGCAGCCCTCCCTTCGCCGACTTGCACGTCGATCCGAAGACACGGCATGTCACCTTCCTCGCCGCCGTGGCACGGCCGCCGGCGGTCGAGGAGCTGGAGGCGCTGGCCGACCGGTTCGGGACCGATCAGTTCGTCGTCACGGGCAGCGAGGTCTTCCTCTACTGTCCGGGCGGATACGGCGAGACCAAGCTCAGCAACACCTACCTCGAGCGGCGCCTGGGGGTGACGGCGACCACCCGCAACTGGCGAACGGTCACCGCCTTGGCCGAGATGGCCGGCATCACCGACGACTGAAGGCGGGCCATGGCGACGATGGCCACGGCCACGGTCGACTTTCGGTCCGGGCCTTGGGTCCCGGTGTGGCTAGCGGCCCCCATCGAGGGTCCGGAAGACCATCCCGGTCCGTGGCTTCGGGTGGAAGTAGGTGCTCTTCGGCGGCATCCGTCGCCCGGTATGGGCCCACTCCGCGATCTGGTCGACCGACACCGGGCGCAAGAGCACGACGGCCTGCGCCGCTTCGGAGGTCAGGGCCTCGGTGGCCTCCTGCCAGCTGTTGAGGAAGGTCAGCTCATGGTCGGGCAGCTCGGCGATGACGAGGGCCACCATCGATGAATCCAGAGGGGAACCGGCCGCCTCGGGTGTGCCGTCCTTGGGGGAGAGCAGCCAGGCGCCGGCCGGCGTCACCAGGGCCAGGGCCCCGATCTCGCCCAGCGCGCTCGACGTGCGGCCGTCGAAGTCCCCGGCCCGGGTCACGTCGAACCACGACGAGAACGCGTCCACCAGATCGAGGCCGTCGGGCAGCCCGGCCAGCGCACGGTGGATGGGCCCCACCTCGAGTTGCTCCTCGGTCAGCTCCACGATGAAGGCCATGACCAGGTCGGGGCCCGACCCATCCGCGGGGCGGCCCGGCGCAACCCCGGCGGCGCCGAGCTCGCGCCGATAGGCGTGCGCCGTCTCGTAGCGGTGATGCCCGTCGGCGATCACCACCGGCGATGCCCCGACCGCGTCCCGGACGGCGCTGATGGCTTCGGGGTCGTTGATCACCCAGAGCTCGTGCCGGATGCCGTCCGCATCGACGGCATGGACATCGGGTGCGTCACCCTGCACGAACGTCTTGCTCAACCCGGGACTGAGGGACAGTCCCCAGATGGGTGACAGGTTGGCCCCGGTGGCCTGGAGGAGGTCGAGGCGATCGCTCTTGGCCTTGGGCAAAGTCTGCTCGTGGGGAAGGATCTGCTCGGCGCTCTGATCGTCGATGCCCAGGGCGCCGATCACCCCGTTGGTGGCATGGCCGTCGGCTGATGTCATCCGGTAGGCGTAGAAGGAGGGCCCTGGGTCGCGGAGCAGGATGCCGTCCTCCTGCCACTGCTCCAACTGCTTGGCCGCATTGGCATAGCGGTCCAGGCCGGTGTGCTGGTCCGGCTCCGGCAGTTCGATGCGGACGGCATTGGCGCTGTGTTGGGCGGCCAGGCGGGACCTCTCCTCGGCTCCGATCACGTCATAGGGAGGAGCGATGACCGTGGAGAGATCGACCCGTCGGGTGTCGTACCGGAGCCCGGCAAACGGTTCGAATCGAGGCATGGCCCTTGCGTAGCACATGGGATCGGCCTTGTGAATCCCGCTCGCCCGGGCGTGTCTCCCCGGGGCGGTCGGGGCGCTCCCCACCCGGCGCCGCAGGCGCGGTCGCTGACGCTCAGGCGTACTGGGCGACCAGAGTTGCCAGGGCCTGGGCCCCGGCCGGCTGCAGGTGGACCTGGTCCGGGGTGAACCACTCGGGGTGCCCGGTCGAGAGCGCGTTCCAATCGGCCAGTTCTGCCACTCCCGGGTAGCGGGCCACTCCTGCGGCCAGCACGGCGTTGTCAGGCGCCATCCACGAACGGGGCACGTTGATGTTGACGAACACCACCCGCTTGGCCCCCGATGCCGCCTGCATCATGGCGTCGAAGTCCGAGGCGGTGACCGAGCCGTTGGTGCCGAGCTCGACCACCAGCACGGTGCCGAGGGTGCCGGCGGCCCGCTCGGCCTGGACCACCGCGATCCCGGTCTCGAACTGGCGGCTCACCAGTCCGTCGATATGGGCCGCGGGTATCTCGGTCTGCAGGTAGGGCTGGATGTCCAGCAAGATCGAGTCGCCGACGGCCGAGACGGATCCGCTCACCGGCGCCGGGGTCTGGCCGCCCCCGCTGGTGGCGGTGGTGCCAGTGCTGGCGGTGGAGGCGCTGGTGGCGGTGCCGGGGGTCGAGGTCGCGCCCGACGTCGGGTTGGACGAGGCGGACGCGGCGGACGGGGACGCCGGGGCGAGCGGCGGTGGGGCCGAGTGGGCCTGATCGGACCGATGGACGATGGCCAACGCCAGCAGCCCTGCCATCAGGGCCAGCAGTGCGGCGCCGATGGCGCGATCGACCCGGCTGATCTTGCCCATGCCACCAGTTTGACCTGCTCACGGTCACGCCGGGGGGCGGACGGCGACCGGAGCTGATCGGGCCGCGGGTCCACCCCGACGACGGAGGACCTCGCTGACCGCCCACAGGGCCAGGCCCGCCCCGGAGTAGACCAGGCCCAGGGCGATGACGCCGGACCACCCGCGGGCGGCGTAGGCCAGTCCGGTGGTGGCCGAGCCGACGGCGCCGCCGATGAAGTAGGTGACCATGTAGCCCGTGTTGAGCCGGGACCGGGCCGAGGGTTCGATGGCGAAGATCAGCTGCTGGTTCTGGATGTGCACCGCCTGGATCCCGAGGTCGCCGATCACGATGCCGGCGATCAGTGCCCACAGCTGGTGGGCCCCGACGGCCAACAGGGCGATCGAACCCAGGGTGATCACGAGCGAGCCACCGGTCACCCAGCGCTCGAGCCCCCGGTCGGCCAGCCGCCCGCTGAACGATGCCGCCAGGGCGCCGGCGGCGCCCAGGAGCCCGAACAGTCCGATGACCGCCGGGCCGTAGTGGTAGGGCGCACTGACCAGGAGAAAGGCCAGGCTGGTCCAGATCACGTTGAAGGTGGCGAAGGCCAGTCCCCCGATGGCCGAGCGGAGCCTGAGCACTGGCTCGGTGCGCATGAGGTGGACGACCGAGCCGAGCAGCTCGGAGTACACCATCGACGGGCGCCGCTGCTCGCCGGGGAGTCGAAGGTGCAGGACGCCCGACAGGGTGAGCACCACGCCGCTCGCCACCACGTACACCGTGCGCCATCCCGCCGCCTCGGCGATCAGCCCCGAGAAGGTACGGGCCAGCAGGATACCGAGGAGCAGGCCGCTCATGACCGTGCCCACGACCCGGCCCCGCTGCTGGTCGGTGGCCAGCGAGGCCGCGAAGGGCACCAGGATCTGTGCCGCCACCGAGCACAGGCCGGCCACCGTCACGGCGACGATGAGCACCGTCACGTTGGGCGCCGCCGAGGCCGCGAGGAGGGCGGCGGCAGCAATGACCAGAATGAACGGAACCAGTCGTCGCCGGATGAGGATGTCCCCGAGCGGCACGATGAGCGCCAGCCCGATCCCGTAGCCGATCTGAGCGGCGGTGATGACCAGGGCCGCAGTGCCCGACCCCACGTGCAGGTCGCGGGAGATCCGGGGGAGCAGCGGCTGGGCGTAGTAGAGGTTGGCGGCCGAGATTCCGCAGGCCACCGCGAAGAGGGCCACGAGCCCGGGGGTCATGCGGGTCTCGGTGGTGGGAGTCGACATCACGGGTCGGTCGCGCCGGGCGAAGAGGCCATGCACACCACAGGGTAGGGCCACCCCTGCCGGTGGCCGGACTGGTCCCAGCCGGGAGTGGGCTCGGAAGAAGCGGGGCCGCCTCACAAGGCGTCGGCCGGGTGCGTCATCACCGTATCGGGGGTGGGAGGGTTGATCATGGTTTCCGACGGAGGGCGACCCGGCTCGTAGACTCGGCCCGGTGGAGCATGCCGGCGTGAAGGCCAGGGGGAGTTCGATCACTGACTCGATTGCACAGCACGAACCCGGTGACCCGACGGCCGGCACCGGCGAGAGCGCCTCTCCGGAGGAGCCCGGCCTGGACCGGATCGCCACCGTGCCCAACGCCATCACGCTGGTCCGGCTGGCCTGCATCCCGGTGTTCCTCTGGCTCCTGTTCGGAGCCAACCGCCAGACGGCGGCTGCCGTGCTGCTGGGCGTGCTGGGCGCCACCGACTGGATCGACGGGTTCGTGGCCCGCCGCTTCCACCAGGTCTCGACGTTCGGGAAGGTGCTCGATCCTGTGGCCGACCGGGTGCTGGTGGTCACGGCCGTGCTGGCCATCACCATCCACGGGGCGGTGCCGGTCTGGTTCGGTGCGGCCACCCTGGCCCGCGAGGTGGTGGTCTCCGGGGCCGTGCTCCTGCTGGCCTCGCTCGGCGCCGCCCGGATCGACGTCCTGTGGGTGGGCAAGGCGGGTACGTTCGCGTTGATGTTCTCGTACCCGGCCTTCCTGCTCAGTCACGGAAGTGCCCCGTGGCAGGACCCGGTCAACGTGGTGGCCTGGGTGACCGGCATCATCGGGCTCGTTCTGGCCTGGATCGCCGCCGGTTCTTATGTCCCGGTGGCCCGTAAGGCGCTCGCCGACGGCCGCCGGGCCAGGGCGGGAAGGGACTCGCCGTGAAGGCGGTCATCATGGCCGGCGGTGAGGGGACCAGGCTCCGTCCCCTCACGTCCAACCAGCCCAAGCCGATGCTGCCCATGGCCAACATCCCCATGATGGAGCACGTGGTCAACCTGCTGCGCCAACACGGTTTCGAGGACATCGTGGTGACCGTGGCCTTCATGGCCAACGCCATCCGCACCTACTTCGGGGACGGGTCCGAGTTCGGCGTGCGGATGGTCTATGCCACCGAGGCCACCCCGCTGGGCACCGCCGGCTCGGTACGGAACGCCCGGGACGAGCTCGACGAGCGCTTCCTGGTCATCTCGGGCGACGTGCTGACCGACATCGACCTGAGCCAGGTGGTGGACTTCCACGACCTGCGGGGCGGGCTGGCCACCCTGGCCCTCAAGGCGGTCGACAACCCGCTGGAGTTCGGCATCGTCATCACCCGCGACGACGGATCCATCGAGCGGTTCCTCGAGAAGCCGACGTGGGGTCAGGTCTTCAGTGACACCATCAACACCGGGATCTACGTGCTCGAGCCGGAGATCTTCGACTTCATCCCCGAGGGCCAGGCCGTCGACTTCTCCGGCGAGTCCTTCCCCGAGGCTCTGGCGGCCGGCCGTCACCTCTTCGGCTACGTGGCCGACGGCTACTGGGAGGACGTGGGCACGCTCGAGGCCTACCTGAAGGCGCACCAGGACATCCTCGATCAACGGGTCCAGGTGGACGTCAACGGGTTCCAGCTCCGCCCCGGGGTGTGGCTGGGCAAAGGGGCCGAGGTCGACCCCGGCGTCACCATCGACGGTCCCGCGGTGATCGGCGACAACTGCGTGATCGGGCCCGGCGCCCGGCTCGGCGGGTACTGCACCCTGGGTCGCAACGTGCGCATCGGGGACAATGCGGTCATCCAGCGCTCGATCGTCCACGACAACACCTACCTGGGCTCGGGCGTTCGGATCGACGGCAGCGTGCTGGGCCGCGGATCCGACCTTCGCGAAGGCGTGCGGTGCGAGGAGGGGGTGGTCCTGGGGGACCAGTGCTTCGTGGGGGCCCACGCCGAGATCAAGGCCGGAGTCAAGGTGTACCCGTTCAAGACGGTCGAGGCGGGAGCCACCGTCAACTCCTCGATCGTCTGGGAATCGATGGGCGCCCGGTCGCTGTTCGGCCGGGACGGCGTCCAGGGCCTGGCCAACGTGGACATCAGCCCCGAGCTGGCCGTCCGCCTGTCCATGGCCTGGGCGTCGACCTTCGAAAAAGGGGCCACGGTGACGGCCTCTCGGGACACCAGCCGTGCCGCCCGCGTGCTGAAGCGGGCCATCATGGTCGGCTGTAACGCTGCCGGGGTCAATGTCGACGACCTCGAGGCCGCCACCGTGCCCGTCACCAGGTTCCAGATCACCTCGTCGACCAGCATGGCCGGGATCACCGTGCGCCTGGCCCCCGATGATCCGCAGTCGGTCGTCCTGCGGTTCTTCGACAAAGAGGGCATCGACGTCGACGAGACCACCCAGCGCAAGATCGAGCGGCTGTACCACCGGGAGGATTTCCGCCGGGTGCTGGCCCGCGAGATCGGCGACATCGGGTTCCCCCCTCGGGCCCTCGAGTACTACACCGCGGCGCTGATCGACTCGTTCGACCTGTCGAAGGCCCGGGACGCCGGACTCAAGCTGGTGCTCGACTACTCGTTCGGGACCACCAGCTTCGTGATGCCCAACCTGCTGGCCAAGCTCGAGGCCGAGGTCCTGGTAGTCAACCCGTACGCCAATACGGCCAGCGTGCTCACGTTCGACCGTCATGCCAGTGCGGCCCGGGTCTCGGAGTTGGTGCGGGCGTCGGGGGCTCACCTCGGGGCGGTCCTCGACCCCGGGGGCGAGCACCTGGCCATCGTCGACGACCTGGGACACCCGCTGTCGGACGACGAGGCACTGCTGGTCCTCCTGACGCTGGTCACCGAGGCGCATCCCGGTGCGCGGGTGGCCCTTCCGGTGGCCGTCAGCAGGGCGGCCGAGGACATCTGCCGCAAGGCCGGAGCCGAAGTGGTGTGGACCAAGCTCTCCGCATCACACCTCATGGAGGTGGCACGGTCGGAACGGGTCACGCTGGCCGCCAGCCAGTCCGGGGGGTTCATCTTCCCCGACTTCCTGCCCGCCTTCGACGCCGCGGCCACATTGGTCAGCCTGTTGGCCATGCTGACGGCCACAGGCGCCAAGTTGTCCGAACTGGTGGCCGGGCTTCCCACCGTGCACATCGCCCACCAGGCCGTGCACACGCCGTGGGACCAGAAGGGCATGGTCATGCGCACCCTGGTCGAGCGATCGCAGGGCCGTGACCTGGTGCTGGTCGACGGCGTCAAGGTGATCGAGGATGACGGCTGGGCCCTCGTGCTGCCCGATCCCGAAGAGCCCGTGACCCACGTGTGGGCGGAGGCACCTACCGACTCCCAGGCCGAAGCCAGGGTGAACGAGTACGCAGTCCGCCTCGAACAACTCCTGCGTTGAGAAGCTCGATCTCGAGGTGGCCGAGTCCCTCGAGATGACCGGGGTGACCGGGTCAGCGCGGGCGATCCGGGCTGGGAAGGTCATGAGTCGGGGCAACGTGTCCTGGCCCGCCAGCGCCGTTGGCCATACCCCGGCGGGCATGGTTTGGGGGCCGCTCCACCATGAGCAGCGTTCCTCGTTGTCAGGTATCGTCCGCAGCTATGAACGTGCCCGAAGACCTGCGCTACTCCACCGACCACGAGTGGGCCCGCACGGTCGGGGATCGGGTTCGGGTAGGCATCACCGACTACGCGCAGGACGCACTGGGGGACGTCGTGTTCGTCGAGCTGCCGAGCCCGGGGGCAACGGTGGAGACGGGAGGCATGCTCGGCGAGGTCGAGTCGACCAAGTCGGTGTCCGAGATCTACGCGCCCGTGGCCGGCGAGGTGGTGGCGGTCAATTCGGCACTGGCCGAAGCCCCGGAGAAACTCAACGCCGATCCCTATGGGGACGGTTGGATCTGCGAGATCGTCCCCACAGACCCGGCCTCGGTGGATGGACTGCTCGATTCGGGCGCCTACCGCCAACTCATCGACAGTTGATCGCCGTCGGCGGGCTGGTGGGGCCAGGGAGCGGGGAGGTGGGAGCGACTACCGTGGTGGGCGTGTTCTGCCACAACTGCGGTCACCGCAACCCGGCCGGTGTCAACTTCTGCTCGTCGTGCGGCGCCGCACTGGTGACGGTTGCTCCCGACACGTCTGTGTCGAACGTTCCGGTGGACGACCTCAGCGATGGCGGCCATGACGACGCGTTGGTCGGCATGCTCGAACTTCCCCGGGGAGTGGGGCTTCTGGTGGTGAAGCGGGGCTCGGACGTCGGAGTCCGATTTGCCCTCGAAGCGGCCTTGACCCAAGCTGGACGCCATCCGGAGAGCGACATCTTCCTCGATGACATCACGGTGTCCCGGCGGCACGCAGAATTTCTGACCAGGGATCACACCACCACGGTCAGGGACGTGGGTTCGTTGAATGGAACCTACGTGAACCGCGAGCGCATCGAAGAGGCCCAGCTGTCCAGCGGCGACGAAGTGCAGATCGGAAAGTTCAAGCTCTTGTATCTGGTGGCGACCGGCGAATGAAGCCAGCAATCCCTCAGCCCGTTGGCGGCTCGGACCGGTGAGCGCCAGGTCCTACCTCTCGATCGGTGACGTCTTGACGCTGCTGCGCCAGGAGTTTCCCGACGTCACGATCTCGAAGATCCGATTCCTCGAGAGCCAGGGTCTGGTCAATCCCGAGCGGACACCGTCGGGCTACCGGAAGTTCTACGAGCAGGACGTGGAGCGCCTGCGCTGGGTGCTCCGCCAGCAGCGGGAGCACTTCCTGCCGCTCAAGGTCATCAAGGACCGCCTGGACGACGATCCGAGCGAGTCCGAGGCGGCCGAGATCGCGCCCGAGGCGGGGTCGGGGGCGGGGTCTCCTGCTCCGGTCGGCGCCGCCGGTCGCGCCAAGGACCGCGTGCCGAGCCGGGGCGAAGCCGGTGTCGAAGACCGAGCCGCGGACTCGACCGCAGACCGCTCTGACGACCGTCGCATCGAAACGCCGACCGACGACCGTCGCACCGAGGAACCCGTGCTGGTCGGTCACCGGGTGTCAACGGAGCACCGTTCCGGAGCAGAGGAATCTCGCAGCGGCCGCCATGCGCCGTCCAACTCGATCGGCAGTGGGTCGACGCTGCCCGGGATCGAAACGGCCGGCGGCACCTCCCCGGCCGGTGGAGGCTCGAACGCGGCCGCGGCGGGAAGTTCGGTGATCGGTCCGACCGCCTCGTCGCCCGGAGCATCGGTTTCTCACGGTGCTCGCGGTGTCGACAATCCGACGGAGCGTTCATCGGCGCGAGGAGTCATGGACGATGGCGATCCCTCGGGCCGGGCCGCCGCCAAGTCGGATGTAGCGGAGCCAACCGGCGCGGCATCGGGCTCCGGGTCTCGCCGGTCACGGGCGACTCCGGCCGCCTCCAACCCGGGTTCGAGGTCGAGCACGGGCAAATCCCGCTCGTCGTCCGCGGCTGAGCCGCAGGCCTCCGCGCCGGGGGCTCCGTTGGCGACCAACGGAGCCACGGAGGGTCCCGACTCACCGAGGACCAAGGGGGGCTCCGGCGCGGGCCACCTCGACCCGAACGGGGCCAGCCTGTCCCTCGACGAGCTGTCGGCGGCCTGTGGACTCGATGTCTCCCTGCTGCGAGAACTGCAGGAGTACGGCCTCCTGACCTCGGCGAGCATCGCCGGCGTCGAGTATTTCGACGAGGAAGCCCTGGCCGTGGCCAACCTGTCCGCACGTTTCGCTCGCTATGGGATTGAGCCCCGTCATCTCCGGCTCTACAAGAACGCGGCCGAGCGCGAAGCCGGATTCGTGGAGCAGATCGTGCTCCCACTGGTCAGGCAGAGGAACCCGGAGGCCCGCGCCCGCGCCCACGAAACGGCTGACGAGCTCACCCAGTTAGGCCAGCAGCTCCGCGGCTCCCTCCTGCGCACCGCCCTGGGGAACCTCCTCAACGGCTGATCCGCGCGGGCCGGGGGAGAAGCCCCTGGCAGCGATCTCTGTGATCGCATGTCACCTCCTCGGCGAGTAAGTTGGCGCCATGGTCGAAGTCCGGCTTCGGGCGGTGCGTGTGGACCTTCAGTCCAACACGCCCGTACTGCTCCTACAAGAGTCGGAGGGGCTGGGCCGGACCCTGCCGATCTTCATCGGCGCCCCCGAGGCCACCGCCATCGCCTTCGCCCTCCAGGGGATGGACACCCCGCGGCCGATGACACACGATCTGATCCGGGACCTCATGGACGCCCTGGGTGCCGATGTGATCCGGGTGGTGATCACGGAGCTCAAGACGGCCACGTACTTCGCCGAGATCGTGCTGCGCCAGTCCGAGCGCGAGATCCCGGTGTCGTCCCGACCGTCCGATGCCGTGGCGGTGGCCGTACGCACCGGTGCGCCGCTCTTCGTGGCCGACGACCTCATGGAGAGCGAAGGCATCATGTTGGCGGTGGACGAGGAGGACGACGGGGACGCTGACGACGATGACGACGGGGCGAACCCCGACGAATTGGTCGGCGAGTTCCGAAATTTCCTCGACTCGATCCGACCGGAGGACTTCTCGTCCTGAGCCTTCCGGGGGCGATCACCGTGCCCCGCGGTCCGTCGGAGTAGCTTGCGGTGCGGCAAGGCCTTGCTCGCCGCCTGATGAGCGATGACGCCTGCCGCCGCGGGCGGCGTGGTATGCCTGCAGGCCGGCGAGAGCGCCGCCGCCGAGTACGAGAACGGAGATGTGGATGAACGGTCGACTACTGGGCGTGGCCAACCTCCGTGCCGTGGGCACCGTCGCTTTGGTTGCACTGGGCGGAGTCGCACTGGTGGCGTGCTCTTCAGGGTCGTCGTCTCCCTCCACGAGCGGGACGCCGGCCACGACCGGCCGATCGTCCACGACGACGACCTCGGGGTCCTCGACCACCTCCCCGTCGACATCGACGACCTCGGGCGGACCCGCTCGCTGCGCCACGACCAGCCTGACCGGTTCCATCTCGGGAAGTAGCGGGGCGGCCGGCACCATCGAGACCACCATCGCCCTCAAGAGCACCTCGGCCGCCCCCTGCGTGCTGTTCGGCTATCCCGGGTTGCAGATGCTCAACTCGGGAATGGCGAACCTGCCCACCTTTGTGGTCCGCAAGGGCAATTACACCTTCACCTCGATGGCCGCCACCACCGTCACCTTGACCAACGGTCAGACGGCCTCCTTCAACATCGGTTACTCGGACGTTCCCGTCGGCACCGAAACGACCTGCCCGACATCGGCCTTCCTCGAGGTCACTCCGCCCGATGCCCTCGACCACCTGGTCATGGCGGCCATGTTGGCTCCCTGTGGGGGTGGGACGCTGGTGGTCTCGCCGGTGTACG
>DASZJN010000110.1:0-3822 GCA_035948045.1 Acidimicrobiales bacterium
CGCCCGCGCCTGGCCTGCCGTTGCAGGGACTTCATCGAACCCTCACACATCGGACATCAGTCCCTCATGTCAGGACGTCACCATCGTGTCTCGTAGACAACTGGACGAGTAGCACCTACAAGGAGACCAAATGCTGAAGAAGACTCTCGCCTCAATCGTGATCGGTGGGGTGTTGCTGGGCGGTGCCGCGACAGGCGCCACGGCCTATGCGGGCACTCCCGCATCCGCCACCGCCACCGCTCCCGCCAGCCCCGGGAACCAACAGCTTCGTACCTGGATCCGGGCCCACCGTCGCCAAATCCGTAAGGCGGTCGTGGCCATCAGCGCCAAGGCTATCGGCGTGACCCCCTCGGCTCTGGTGACCGAGCTGCGTTCGGGCAAGTCGATCGCCACGGTTGCCGGTGAGCACAGCGTGAGCGCCCAGACGGTGGTCAATGCTCTGACGAGCGCGGCGGACGCCAAGATCACTCAGGCTGTCGCGGACCACAAACTGACCTCGGTTCAGGCCAGCAAGATCGAGGCCGCCCTTCCGGCCCGCTTGGCCAAGTTGGTGAATCACACCTTCTGATTGGCACCTCGGGCCGCGGGCAGAGGATCTCTGCCCGCGGCCACGGGTTCGCAACCTCCTGGCGAAGGAGGGTTTTGACGCTTCGGGACCGGTGTGCGCACCTCCGGCCGAGGGTGCCCGAGCGGGTGAATGGGCTGTCGCAGTCCGATGGCGGTGCCTGGGACCGCCTTGGTGATCAGCCCCTGGATGGGTCCTCGCCCGCGTCGAAGGGGGCGTCCCGTTCGCGCACCGCCTCCTTGAGCCCGACCTCGGCGGCGCGGGCGGTGAAGGCCCTGGCCTCGCGGGAGCGGTGAGCCACGGCGTCGTTGAGTGCGGCGAAGCGCTGGAGCCGGGATCGGCCCATCAGCTCGACCCCCTCGTTGACCACCCGCTTGTTGGCGGTGAGCACGTCCCGCCCTACCAGGGCGATCCGGGTGGCCAGGGCCAGTGTGTAGTCGTCGAGGCCCGCGGCCGGCACCGCCGCCTGCACCAACCCGATCGCGGCCGCTTCCGTGCCGCTGACCGTGTCCCCGGTGAACAGCAACCGCTTGGTCCACTGGGGCCCGAGGTGGTAGAGCCACATGTTGGTGGGCGGGACGCCCATGGACCGGACGGGGGGGAACCCGATCCGGGCGTCGTCGGCGGCCACCACGATGTCGCAGTGCAAGGCCAGGTCGGTACCGCCGGCCAGGCAGTTGCCATGCACCTGGGCGACGACGGGGATGCTGCAGTCCCAGACCTCGGTCCAGCCCGCGGCCAGGTCGAGCATGGCCGCCACGTCCCCCTCGATACCGCCGGTGGCGTCGGCGTCGCCGGGCTCGAGGTCCTCGGGCAGGATCCCGTAGCCCGAGGAGAACGAGCGACCGGATCCGCGGATCACGATGCAGCGGACGACGGCGTCGCCGGCAGCGCCGGCGACGGCCGCCAGCAACTCGCGTATGCAGCGCGGCGTCAGGGGATTGTGGCGTTCCGGACGGTTGAGGGTGAACCGGGCGACGGCCCCGATCCGCTCCGTGACCACTGTCCTCTCGTCGTCGGTCACCGGCTGTGTTCCACCGGTGGTCCCTCGGTCGGCGGGGTCGCCTCGAGCTCGCGCTTGATGACCTTGCCGGCGGCGTTGCGGGGAAGATGCTGCACCAGACGCACTTGCCGGGGCACCTTGAAGTCGGCCAGTCGCTCCCGAAGGTGGGCCCGCAGGTCGTCCGTCGATATGTCCGAGCCTTCGCGTAGCACGACCCAGGCTCCCACATCCTCCCCCAGGACGTCGTGGGGAATGCCGGCCACCACTGCGTCGACAACGGCGGGGTGGGCGAAGAGCACCTCCTCGATCTCGCCCGGCGCAATGTTGTGGCCTCCCCTGATGATGAGGTCCTTCGACCGCCCGGTGATCCAGAGGAAGCCGTCGTCATCGAGATAGCCGAGGTCCCCGCTGTACAGCCACCCGTTCCGCCACGTCTTTCCCGTCTCGGTGTCAGCCTTGTAATACCGTCGTGGCCGCTCCGTTCCCCTCACGGTGATCTCGCCCACCCGTCCCGGTGGCGCACGCTTTCCTTCCTCGTCCACGATCGTGAGCTCGATCCCCGGCAAGGGGAGTCCGACCGAGCCCAGGTGGCGCCCGCGGTCGCCGGCAGGGGAGCGGCTCACCGCACCGCACTCGGTCAGGCCGTAACCGACGAGGATGTCGGCCCGCGGCAGGCGCTGGCCGAGGCGCTGCAGGGTGGCCCGGGACACGGGTGCACCGCCGATGGTGACGGCAGCCAGGCTGGAGAGGTCAGCGTCTTCAAAACGTGGGTCGGCCACGATGAGCTGCGCCATGGCCGGGACCAGGAAGGTGATCAGGGGTCGCCGAAGCTCGACGAGCGAGATCCATCGACCGGCATCGAAGCGGGGGAGGTACCACCCGCTCATCCCCGCCCGCATCGGTCCGTAGACGAGCAGGGCGCCGCTGGTGGTCGAGAAGGGGGACGAGGTCATGAAGCCCGAGCCGTTCCAGTCGGTGCTCCCGCCGGACCGATCGTGGAGATCGTGCTGCACGACGACTCCCTTGGGGGCCCCCGTCGTGCCCGACGTGTACATGATGTCCATCGACCCGTGCGAGCCGGGTTGGAGGGGGAGCGCCGTGGTGTCGGGATGGAAGAGCGCCGACCAGTCCACGGTTCCGGGTGCGCTGCCGGTGCTGGCGACCATTCTGATCCCGTCCACATCACCGACCAGATCGGACCACCGGGTGCCTGCCCCCGGCTCGGCACTGGCCAGGACGAATGTGGGCTCGGCGTGGATGAGGATCGAGCGGAGCTCCGGTCCGGCCAGCCTGGTGTTGACCGGCACGGCCACGGCGCCGGCCCGGTGAACGGCGGCGTAGGCGATGAGCCACGCGAACGGCTCGTCGGGATCGATGGCGATGACGACCCGCTGACCCGGGCCCAGACCCCGTTCGGCGAGTCCCCGGGCCAGCCGGTTCGACTGGTCGTCCCAGGCTCCGAGGGTCAGGTCGGTGCCGTCAGCCAGGTTGTGCCAGGCCACCGCGTCGGGATGGCGCTCGGCCAGGGCGCCGATCTCGTCCGTCTCGGTGCCGAGCGCGGCCATCTACTCCCCACTCCTGCGTATCCGGGCCTGCACGTCCGGCGCGCCGGTCAGTAGGGCTCGCATCCCTCGAGGATGCGACGCGGGTTGTCGATCATCATGGTCGAGATGTCCTCGTCACTGATCCCCGAGCGCCGCATCTCGGGCAGGACGTCCTGGGGGATGTGCGTCCAGCGCCAGTCCTTCCATCCCGACGCCAGTGCCGGCGGGACCCAGTCGACGTGGCACATCGCATCGTGGGAGAGGACGATGCGCCCAGCGTGGCCACGCTGGCACAGCACCTTCACCGATTCGATGCGCTCGGCCAATGAGAACGTGCCGATGCCGAAATGGTCGAAGCCGAGGTAGGAGCCGTTGGCGAGGACGGCTTCGTGATAGCCCGTGTCGAGGGTCCCGCCTGAATGGCCGATGACCACCTGGCCCAGGTCGACGCCCTCGTCGGCCAGGATCCGCTGCTGCTCCAGCCCCCAGGGCTGGGGAGGAGTGGGCGTGTGCGTGGTGATGGGCGTACCGGTCATGCGGTGGGCCTGGGCCACCGCTCTCAGTACCCGCTCGACCCCCGGGGTGATGCCGGGCGTGTCCGTCGCGCACTTGAGGATGCCCGCACGGACCCCGGTGTCGCCGATCCCCTCGAGGATCTCGCGGACGAACAGCTCGGTCATCGGCTCGGGGCCCCCGAGGACGGTGCCCGG